>NZ_JBMVJB010000031.1:0-23759 GCF_049893425.1 Streptococcus sp. VTCC 12886
TGGAAGCTACCAACAATCTCATCAAAGTCATTAAGAGAAATGCCTTTGGTTTCAGGAACTTTGAAAACTTTAAAAAAGGATTTTGATTGCTTTGAACAGTGAAAAGGACTGGGGAGAGCCCTTTTCAGCTTATCTCCTAAAAACAAGAAAGAGATAAAGAAAGGGAGAGCGAAGTTCGTCCTCTCTAGGTGTTAGCTTTTCATCTACCCACTACAGTTGACAAAGAGCCGGCTTTTTAAACATGCAAAAAACCACCAGCAAGTTAAGCTGGTGGCCGAAAAGAGGCATTCACGTTTTCACAAATTTTAGTAGGTATCTCTCTTCGTTCTTGATGAACGTTTGGTATTTGGTTTATCTAAATGATGAATATCCCACATAGCCCAGAATGCAATCATGAGCATGATAATGGCAACCCAGACATGAGAAGAGAATTCTAAAACCTTTAAAAAAGCTAATAAGAGGGCTATAAAAAGTGCTACCAAAACAAATACTGCAACCATGAGATTAATGGTTCCTCGAATATTGTTTGGTGCTGCAAAGATATAAAATAGCACCAGCAACATGGCTAAGATTAGATAAAACATGCCTCTCCTTTTTCTTATCCTTCTTCAGTCGCTAATTTTTTCTTTTTAGCAGTCTTATCACGCTCTGCCTTGTTCAAGACTTGCTTACGAAGACGAATGGATTTTGGTGTGACTTCCATGTACTCGTCATCATTCAAGAATTCAAGTGATTCTTCAAGAGTCAAGATACGTGGTGTCTTAATAACCGCTGTTTGGTCTTTGTTCGCTGAACGAACGTTGGTCATTTGTTTAGCAGTTGTGATATTAACAGTCAAATCATTTTCACGAGAGTTTTCACCGATGATCATTCCCTCGTATACTTCAGTACCTGGATTGATAAAGATGGTACCACGTTCTTCGATACGCATGATAGAGTAAGTCGTTGCCTTACCTTGGTCGATAGAGACAAGGGCGCCACGGTGACGACCTCCAATTTCACCAGGAACAACTGGTAGATACCGATCGAAAGTATGGTTCATGATACCATAACCACGAGTCATTGAAAGGAATTCTGTAGAATAACCAATCAAACCACGCGCAGGTACGAGGAAGACAAGTCGTGTTTGGCCATTACCTGTTGAAATCATATCCAACATATCACCCTTACGCTCAGAAAGGGATTGGATAACAGCGCCTTGGTATTCTTCAGGAGTATCGATTTGCACGCGCTCAAATGGTTCCATCTTCACGCCGTCGATCTCCTTGATGATAACTTCTGGACGTGATACTTGAAGCTCATAGCCTTCACGACGCATGGTTTCAATCAAGATAGACAAGTGCAATTCACCACGACCTGAAACGGTCCATTTATCTGGTGAATTTGTTGGGTCAACACGAAGGGATACGTCTGTTTGCAATTCAGCCAAGAGACGCTCTTCAATCTTACGTGAAGTTACCCATTTCCCTTCACGACCGGCAAATGGTGAGTTGTTCACCAAGAAAGTCATTTGAAGAGTAGGCTCATCGATACGAAGAACTGGAAGTGCCTCAACTGCATCTGTCGGTGTTACTGTCTCACCAACGAAGATGTCTTCCATACCAGAAACGGCAATCAAGTCACCCGCTTTAGCTTCTTGGATTTCTTTACGCTCAAGACCGAAGAAACCAAAGAGTTTTGTAACTCGGAAGTTTTTCGTTGTGCCATCTAGTTTAGAAAGGGTAACTTGGTCACCAACTTTAACAGTACCACGGAAGACACGACCGATACCGATACGACCTACGAAGTCATTGTAGTCCAAAAGTGAAACTTGGAACTGCAATGGCTCATCTGAGTTGTCCACTGGAGCTGGGATATGCTCGATGATGGTATCAAAGATTGGTGCCATTGTTTCTTCTTGGTCATCTGGATTGTCAGACAATGAAGAAGTACCATTAATCGCTGACGCATAGACAACTGGGAATTCCAATTGATCGTCGTCTGCCCCAAGTTCGATGAAGAGTTCAAGTACTTCATCCACTACTTCTTCAGGACGAGCAGATGGTTTGTCAATCTTATTCACAACCACGATAGGTGTCAAGTTTTGTTCAAGCGCTTTTTTCAACACGAAACGAGTCTGTGGCATGGTTCCTTCATAAGCATCCACGACAAGGACTACACCATCAACCATTTTCATGATCCGCTCAACCTCACCACCAAAGTCCGCGTGTCCTGGTGTATCCATGATGTTGATACGAGTACCGTTATAAGCTACGGCAGTATTTTTTGCAAGGATGGTGATACCACGCTCTTTCTCAATATCATTTGAGTCCATGGCACGCTCATCCAAGTGCGTACGCTCATCCAATGTTTGGGATTGTTTTAATAATTCATCAACGAGGGTTGTTTTTCCGTGGTCAACGTGGGCAATAATAGCAACGTTACGGATGTCTTCTCTAAGTTTTGTCATAATATCCTCTGTATATTTTAATTTAACTAAAAAAGTATATCATAGATTGGCCTAAAAATCACAAATAATCATGTTGTAAATGTTTTCAACAATGAATTGCAAGTATTCAAAAAGAGAATAAAAATAAAAAAGTTTGGAACTTCTAAAATAAGTCCAAACATTCTTATCATTTTCCTATCGCTGGCAAGGCCATTTTGCACAATTCTTTATCCTGTAATTAAAGAATATTTTCAAAGGTGTCACGAACATCTTGTGGCCAAACGCTAGATTGCACTTCACCGATATGTTTCTTGCGAAGCAAGAACATAGCCAAACGTGATTGACCAATCCCTCCACCGATTGTCAATGGGAACAAGCCATTCAAGAGTGCACGGTGCCACTCATATTCTAAACGGTCTTCATCGCCTGTAATGGCAACTTGGCGTTTGAGTGCTTCTTCGTCAACACGAATCCCCATTGATGAGATTTCAAAAGCTGACCCAAGAACTTCGTTCCATACCAAAATATCTCCGTTAAGGCCTTTATAGCCTGCTTCAGATGGGCTTGTCCAGTCATCATAGTCAGGTGCACGGCCATCATGTGGTTTACCATCTGCCAATTCACCACCGATACCGATTAGGAAGACCGCACCGTATTCCTTGGTAACCACATTTTCACGCTCTTTTGGTGTCAAGTCTGGGAAATTTTTCACCAAGTCTTCTGTGTGAATAAAGGTAATCTTCTTCGGTAAGACAGATTCGATATCGTAGCGCGCTTCAACTGCAAGCTCTGTCAATCGAATGGCCTTATAGATTTGTTCGACCGTTTCCTTCAAATAAGCCAAGTTGCGACGACCATCAGGGATGACCTTTTCCCAGTCCCACTGATCCACATACACCGAGTGAATCGGATCCAAGGAATCCTCATCTGGACGCAAGGCTTTCATATGTACAAAAAGACCTTCTCCTTCGTGAAATCCAAAGCGAGCCAAGGTATGACGCTTCCATTTTGCAAGCGAATGAACCACCTCATAAGTAGCATCTGGTATCAGCTTCACATTAACGGTAACTGCATTCTCCACACCGGACAAATTATCCTGCATACCATCCCCGACACGACTCAAGATCGGTCCTTGCACTTCTACGATATCTAATTTGTCTTTCAAATACTGTGTAAATGTATTTTTGACAAAAGAAATCTCCTCTTGCTGATGAATGAAGCTTTTCTTCATACCTACTCCTCCTCAAATTTTAATAGTCTTATTATACCGCTTTTTTTGCAGATGTAAAGAGTTTTATTAAATATTCTGATAATTTAATAATTATTTATCACTTCCGATCTCAGAACGTCTATCAATTCCTTTGTGAGGCGTCTAGGACCACGTACCGCCTTGACCCCTAAGTCCAACATACGCTCCCTCGGTAAGACAGCATCAGATAGCTGCGCAATCAATTCCACCTGCATGACTTTCTTCTCTGTAGGAATGTCTGATTCCCCGCGATTTTCTAAGTTCGCCCCCAAGACACGGCAGACATAGCGGATGGCCTGTACAGGCGCCGTCACATAGATGGCTACAATATCTCCAGCTTGAATGGTTGATTTTTGTGGCCAATAGACTATCTTATTTTCCGCAAACTCGGTATCAATATCATAGACCTTTGGATTGGCAGGAATAACCCAGTAATCGGGCCCTTGCTCCGCCTTGTAGGATTTTGGTCCTATCAGATAGCGGCTCTTCTCAAGGAGGGCCAAAATCGTCTGGTCCTCCACCGTATCATCCAGCAAGACCGACACCCAGGTCTTCTTTGACATATGGTAGGCAGGATAGATGCCCGACTGACTTAGCAGCTCTGCTATTTCCCGAACATCGACCTTGAGATTGACAATCTCCACTAGCTCTTGGTCAGCGCTCCCATCCAGCTTGTCCCTCGGAATCTGACTGACCAGGGCGTACCACTTATTATTGGAGGGATGGCGAAAGGCCCCATAGGTCGGTAACTTGTCAAAGGGATAGTCAGGAAGGTCGCCCCACTGCTCCTTGATGAGCTGGGCTATGCGGTTGCTTTGGTCCTTAGAAAATGGCAGAGCAACACAACAATCCTCCTCTACCCGAGCCAAAATGGACTGATAAGCCTCACGCACCTGCCCCACAAAAGCCCCTGCTGGCGCAGTCACCAGATGGGCGGTATAGACCTCCTCCATCTCACAATCCCAGATAAAGGACGACAGCTGACCAGCCTCATCAACCTCTACCACCGCCTCAAACTGCCCCTCCATGAACACCTCACGGTAGGTGTAACGATTGTCGGCAAAGGTGAAACCGAAAGGAATGAGGGAGGGGAGGTTGGCTCTTAATTTACTAGCTACTGTTGTCATTCTTTACCTTTTCTACTAACCCAACCAATTGCATCTGCTGGGGGATTTTCCGTATCTATCCAGATAAATTCGATACCGATTTCACCATTTCTGAATTTGGTTAATCGAATACCATTTATTTCCAACGCTTCTAATTTCTTCCCTGTCAATACTTCACGCTCAGCCAGTTGGAATACACCTCTTAGTAACCATTCTCCAAGAATATCTTGCCTATCCACTGATTGAATAGCCTTACCTGATTCTTGATTGATATAGGCTTCAATAGCATCTCCTGATGATAGAAAACGAAGCGTAAAAGTTCGTTCTTCTTTTGTCAAGGCGAGCTTCTTCCCCGTTTCATCAAATGTTCCTACATTGTGACCGAAAAAGTCTGGTCGAGCATCATGAAACTTCTTAGAATCAGGCAGGGGAATATAAACCTCGCTGACAGGACGATAAACCAATTTCTCCAGTTTTTCAGATAGCTTTTCAATTCCCGACTCCTGAGCAAAGTTTATCAAGGCAGTCCGAATTTTTTTCATTTCAGCCTTTTCTTCCTTACTGGTCCATTTCTTCAATAAGATCTCTTCCAAGGAATAAGTCACAAATGCCAGTTCTTCCGAGCTGAGCTGATCCGAAAATTCCTCTTGGATTCTCTGAATGCGTGATAGTCTATCTTTTTTAGCTAACTTAGCTCCACCATTAAAGGCGTTAAAGCCTGAATTTTCTTCAACATGGCCATCCTTGTCTGTAATGACCCAAGAAACGGTATCAATAACTTGGTCTTCTTTCTCGTCTGTTGATAAAGTGTGTAGATTTTCAAAAATGTAGAAAGGATCTTCCACATAGTCCACATCCCAGGTATCTACCACTATTTCTTTGTTATGGAAGGTCATGTGAAGTTGGCTATCTGCCGCAGTATATTTGTAATCATGTTGACCATCTGTAAAGACAAAATTTGTAGGAGTTTTTAGACTGGTCGCTCCCTTAATTTGCAAATTTTCCACATCAATCGGAAGGTAACTGGTTTCCCCTACAAATATTTGTGGCTTGGTTCCTTTTGCTGTTGGCATTAAGACATGGTAAACAGACTCAACCGTTGAATCCGAAGCAAAACCACGAATTTGTGCTTTTGAAGATTCTATTCGTTGATTTCGAAGTCTTGAAATTTCTACGGCTAAGCTTTCATAAAGGGGATAGTTATTTTTATCAGCAGTTGCTTTATCTGGCGCAATTGATGCATTAAAATTAATCTTTTGTAGCGTTTCTGTCCATCCTTGTGAATCTTTTTTAAATTGGGCGACTTTTTGATCCCCTGATTGAATACCAAATGACTTTATTCCAACTAAATACTTATGGTGATTGTCAACTACAACAGATACATCAAAAGAAGTATTTGCAATATCCTCGCCAACTGCATGAAATGTCCGTTGAAAAACCGTTTCTTGAAACTTTGAATTAATAATTGGTGCGACATATTGAAATGTATCAACTTCCTCAGCTGTTTCTGATTTTTGAGAAAACGCCTCACTAAGACTTGCAAAATTCGTAATCAGAGTCCGATACTTTTCTTTATGCTCTGATTTTAACTTTTCCCACATAGACTGTACCTCTTTGTTCTTAATTATAGTATAGCAAAAGAAGACTAGTTTCTACTAGCCCTCTATTTAATTATTCGTAACGGCAATACTATAAAATTCCAAGTGTCCGCCTTTTTTGACCAAGCGTAAATAGTCTTCATCTGACAAAATTCCTAAACCGTCATTGTACCCATCTAACTTAGCTATTGCTTCGTCATAGTTCTCAACAAAATCTTTCACATAGGACTGTCCTTCAAACTGACCATTCATCTTAGTATAGATGATAGCAACGTTTCCAGTCCGTTCCAACTGTGATATGCCTTTGGTAGTTTTCATAGCTTCAGCAATTTTATCTGCAATCCGCTTGATAACTGGTACAACAACGCTGTTTCCAGCCTGTTTGTAGAGCTGGCCGTTGGATACACCATCTGGAATTTTAAAGGTCTTGGGATAACCTTGAACGTTAAAAGTTTCTTTTGGTGTCAGCTTGCGAATTTCTCCAGTATCTGTCAAAATGAGGGGAACATTGTGTCCACCTGTTCCCATATTTGCTGTTAAAGTTGGTACAACACCATTTTTGTTTTCCCTAACATATTGGCGTCGCCATTGGTAAACCGTATCTTGACTGGTCACAGCGTGCTTCAACTCTTCAAAAAAGGGCTGTTTCCCTTGACGATAATAGTAATTCTCCTCTGGTTTTGCCCCAAAATCAATAACATCTTGAAGCCCAGTGGTCAGCTTAATTTCCTCTGGAAATTCAAATTTATCGTAGGCTTCCTTGTTATCAAAACCAATAATGTAGATCCGCTCACGGTTTTGCGGAATATTGCCATAATCCTTGCCGTTCAACACTTTCCACTTGATAAAGTAGTTGTTCTCGGTCAAGGCTTCACGGATAACCTTGAAGGTATTCCCGTGATCATGTGAAACCATGTTCTTCACATTCTCGACAAAAATCGCCTTGGGTTTCTTTGCTTCAATCATACGAAGCAACTCAAAGAAAAGGTCGCCTCGGTCATCTTCAAACCCCTTGCGATAGCCCGCAATACTAAAGGCCTGACAAGGAAAGCCTCCAACAATCACATCAACCGTTTCCGAAGGGATCTCCTCTGGCAACACTGCGTGAATATCACGCCCGTCCAGATAAGTATCTGGGTAATTCAACTGATAAGTCTGTCTGGCATACTTATCAAACTCGTTGGCATACACCACTCTGAACTCGTTGGTCTGCTCAAAGCCCAACTCAATTCCACCAACACCAGAGAAGAAGGCAGCAATAGCAAACTTCTCCTGCTGGCGTGAACTTACAGAATTTGTCATGTTAGCTCCTGTTTTCTAATAATTTCTTTACCATTTCAACAACTTCAATTAGATCACTGCGTTCCTTGTCCAATTTACTTTCATAGATTGTGAACGGTTCCTTCTTATCATCTTCTATCGATTGGATATAGTAGCCTTCTTTAGCATGATGAGCCTCCTTAACATGTGCTAATGCATTTCGTCTATTTACTAGAAGCAACCAATTGTCTAATATATTCTTCAAACCACTGTATTCTTTACCTGAATATCTTTTTATTTTTAATTTATCATAAAAATAGCTTTGCACTAACTCTCTATATGGCTTATCAATAGGATATTCTGGACATTTTTGTCTCAGTAGGTATTCCAATTCAGCATTTTCATACATATATTGACCACGCAAAGCATTTAATTCATCCCACCGACATAATATAACATTAATTGCGTCAGAAAAATTTTTACGATCAAGTCGGCCAGTCGAAAAAAATGTAAAATTTGAAAATATTAAATTACTAATTTCTTTGTTGCCAAAAAAGTTGATAACATCTTGCTTTAAGGAAGCATTTGATTTATTAGAATACAATATAACAAATTGTTTATAACCTTTAAAATTTCTGATCTCTTTAAGATAGCTTAAACCTGTTTGATCTCCCTGTAAATTAAAGTCAGAGATAAAGAAATCATATCGATTTGAAGTTTCTAATTCCATTTTTGCTTCCTCAAATGTTTCTTTATCAACAATATTGCCTTCATATCCCTTTGACTTTAGAATATTTTTAACCAATTCTTTTCTGTCTTTGTGTGCACCTGAAGTAATCGCATCTTCGAGCCACAAAATATTAATATCCCTACGCACCTTTAATCTCCAAACTCTATCCTAAAATCTACCAAATTCCCAATAGATGTCACTGTTATATTCCAACCAAATTCTTTACAAATTTCCTTACACAAATACATACCTATACCAGTACCACCATAAGCTTTTGTTGTAAAACCTAGATTAAAAATATTTTCAATAATTTCTAAACCTATTGGACCAGTATCTGAAATAAAGTGCATAGCTGAATTGTCGGATTCAAAAAATATTGAAATTTTACTAGCATCTCTCTCAACTGCATTAATAATCAGATTATCCAAAACCACTCCAAAATCATAAACATTTATCTCTTTATTTAGTGGTTTGCCACTCGTATCTAATTCAATATTTATTGAATTTTCATCTGAAATAATTGAAAAATAACTTTCTAAATATGCTTTTAATTCTACTAATATTTTTTCGCTTAAAGACTGGCTACTAATTCGTAATAATTGAGTTTTTATCGAAGCAAGCTTATCGGAAGATTTTCTAATCTTTTTTATCTCATTTAAGAATTTTAATTTTACTGACTCTTCAAAATCTCCAATATACTCAACCAAGGCATTCACGCTTGAATCCAGTTCTTTTCCAACCTTTCCAAGCTCGTGAAATAATAAATCTTGTCTATCAGGATTCTTTTCTGCCAATATTACTTCTTTTATCGAAACCTCCCTTTTTAATCGAATGTTTTCTTTCTCAACTTGCTTTTTCTCTTTTTTTATATCACGATTTTCTCTAGTTAATGCTTTAGCTGAATGCTCTACACTCTCTTGGATTTCTTGTTTTTCTGCCAAACTTAATTTTTCATCATTAAGAAGCTGAATTTTTCTTTCTAATGGTTGCGCTACCTTCGGTAATTCATAGTATTGAGGCTCAACTGTGAAATTATATTTCTTAAATCTATTTGTTAACTTTTCAACCGCATGCTGATCATCAATTCCTATTTCGTCTATTTCACTATTGCCAAACTTAACCAGTTGCACATAGGACTCAAGCGGTCGCTGAATAAACTCCATATATAATTCTTCGAAAGCGACTGTATAAGCATTTGTAACAAATCCTCTATCACGGGAAGTTACTTCGTTAAAGTGATTTTCCGAGTCAGTAATATTAATCCAACCTAGCAATTCTCGATGTCCTAAATAACGATTATACCCCTGCGTTTTACGCAAGTTAAGTCCAAAAGCATCGTAATCAGTTTCTCCGTATGGAAAAATTCGAAAATTATTTTTATACAAGAAGATAGAACCGTAATTTTTAGGTTGTGTCCCCATAATTCGCGTAAAATTATGTTTTGCAGCTGTACTCAAATAATATATTTTAAAGTAAATATTCTTTAATATAGTTGAATTTTCAAATTTAAAAGAGTAGATAACTTTCTCTTTATCCAATAAAGAAATACTAATTTCTCCTTCTTTAATAGTACATTCTGTGTAGATGGTTTTTCTATCCAATATCGTAGCAATGTCATTGCTAACATCTACATCTAGTTCTGCAATACCTGTACTTGAAGAATGATACTTTACATTAATCTTTATTTTCCCATCATCTACAAATGGGTTGACCAACCGTTGTAAAGCGGAAACAACTTTATTCACTCTTTCCTTGGTCCAATCATCACGCAAGTCTGTAATTTTTAGAATAGTCCCACTCTTTGCAGTAATTTTCTCCCTTACTTCACTACCTGAACGGAAACTGACCTCCATTTTTTCAAATTCATCTAGAGAATTTTTTTCAAAATCACCCCAATCAATTATTAGTTCGTTTAACTCATCTTCTTTTTTGGTAAATAAGGTTAACTTACTCCCTAATCGATCACATGAAAATCGTCCAATTCCCTTTGAACCAGCATAAACACGATCACTATCTTTTTTTTCAGAATGAGCTACAAATAACCACTTATTCTCAATATCATAGCGACTCATGCCTTTTCCATTGTCTTGGATTATTATCGAATTCTCATAACTATTGATAATTAGATTGATCTCGGTTGCGTCCGCATCATAACCATTTTTTACTAATTCAAAAATTGCCACTAACTCATTTGTAATCAGATCACGACCAATAATATCTTTCAATCCAGAACTTACTTTGAAATGTAGTTTTTCCATGAAATCTCCCTGAGGTTATAAACTCAAAATAACATTACCAACCTGCTCCGCAAATAGAGGTGGAACAGCATTTGCAACCTGCGTATATCTTGGAACATCTATTTTTCTACGTTCTCCACCTGTAGTATATGGTCCCTTAAATTCATATTCATCTGGAAAACTTTGAATCCTTGCATGCTCTCTCACAGTCATAATTCTAGGCTCAGCGTAATGGATATAGTCATCAGGAATCGAAGTAATCGTATTACAAACTGATTTTTCCTTCAGAGGAGTTACTCCTCGTTTTTTTAAGCCCTTAACCATATCCATTTGAGGAGTAATTCGAAGAACCTTATCACTAGCTTGCATTAACCTCTCAAATAATTCTACCGTTTCTTCTCTATGTTTCGCAAAACGATGACTATCAGGTATAGATTTTTTGCCAATATTTTTTTTCATTAATCGTTGGTATGAAGAATTTACTTTCCCATATGTGCCGTTTTTAAAGTTTTTAGTGTCCTGACTGTCCACAACCCCATGTTCGTATTTTAAATCATCTATAGCCTGAGAGACTGTGATTGGTAATTTTAGTCTGCGGTCCTTTAAAAAATTATCTCTATTGTATATTAATATATCAAAAAACGACTTTCTCAGTTTATCCTTTGAAGCGAATAGAATAAACCTTTTTCTATTTTGTGGGACACCAAATTCAGACATCGTTATTATTTGACATTCCACCTTGTACCCCATATTTTTTAATTCATCCAATAAAATATTAGAGTAATTCTTTAAAGTGTCTTCACCTTTAAAATCAACGGTAAATCCCTGAACATTTTCAAAGAATAAAAATTTAGGCTGAACCAGTCTAACAATTTCTATATATGAATGCATTAGTTGGTTACGAACATCATCATTCTGACGTTTTCCTGCCATGGAGAATCCTTGACAAGGCGGTCCCCCCACAACTAAATCAACATTCCCTTTTAAATTCGACAATTCCAAAGAATGTTTTTCCAATAATTCTAAAATATCCCAATTTTTTTGGTTCAACCATTCAGGCCATTCAAAATGGGATTTTTTGTCAATCAAATTATATTTTAAGGTTTCAAATGCATCCTTATTTCGCTCAACTGCAAATACTCCCGTTAGACCCGCCTTATGCAACCCTAAGGAAAGCCCACCAGCCCCTGCAAATAAATCTATGTATCTCATATTGTACCTCTTGCAAATGGTGTCATCACCATTATATCACAAAACCCAGCCTTTTTAGGCTGGGTACATACACTTATTTTCCCGTTACTCAACACCCCCCAACTCCTCATACATCCTCTCACTCGATAAATCATTCTGACCGTTCAAGAGGAGATTTTCGAAGAAGGCAGTTAAAAAATCCGACCGTTTATTGACTAACTTAGCATTGTCAAGTACAAGGGCATCTCGAAAATATTTTGCATGTTTTTGAAAAGGCTCATTATCAATCTCAAAACCAAGTGAGCGAAGGTATTTGATGAGAAATACTGTGATTGTTTGAGTATTCCCTTCTCGGAAAGGATAGATTTGCCAGATGCCTGAGATAAAGGATTGGATATGAGCAACAATAGCTTTTTTATCTAATCCAGCATAAGAAAAATCCCTTTCTTGCTGGAAATCATAGTCCAAAGTGGCGGCAATCAATGGAAAATCCGAATAAATCACAGTATCACCCTTTAAGACAGGTTCATTTTTTGTAATGTTAACCGTTCGATACTCACCCACTGGAATATTGCTGTCAAAAACACCTTGAAAGAGCTCTTTGTGGATATGTAAGAGAGTAATTGGTCGCAAGCTAAAACCATTTTGGGAGAGCATTTCAACAATTCGAAGAGAGACAATATCTGCTTCTTGCGTACTGGCATCAGTTGACTGGTGGTATTTCGTAATTTCCTGGTACACCTGCTCATAAGTGTACTCTCCACGGGCTTGCCTATCAGCCAACTCTTCCATGTAAACAGACGGAGCCAACCCATCCACTTTTTGAAGACCAAAGCCAGTTTCCCAGAGTTCTTGCTTGTCTTCGAAGGAAAGATTGGGATTATCAATGTTGTAAGTTGGTTGCATAGACTCCTCCTATTTGAATTTCTAGCCTTATTATACCACAAAACCCAGCCTTTTTAGGCTGGGCATTTGTTTAATCTAGTGCGGTTAAAATCAGCTTGAGACTAGGAAACGAAGCCGCAGACAATACTTGAGTACAGCAAGGTAAATTGACACAGTATCAAGTGATGTTAGGCCACTAGACCAGTTTCTTCATCTCTTCAATACGTCCTACTGTCGCATCATATTTTGCTTGGTAGTCGGCTTGTTTTTCTTTTTCTTTTTCAACGACTTCTGGTTTCGCGTTGGCGATGAAGCGTTCGTTGCTGAGTTTTTTGCCGACCATATCTAGTTCTTTTTGCCATTTGGACAATTCTTTGTCTAGTCGAGCCAACTCTTCTTCTACGTTGAGGAGGTCGGCTAGTGGCAAGAAGATTTCAGCACCGGTGATAACGGCTGACATAGCTAATTCTGGTGCAGCGATGCTTGAGCTGATTTCCAACTGCTCTGGATTTGTAAAGCGTCGGATATAGTTTTCATTTGCCTTGAAGAAGGTTTCAAGCTCGCTATCTGCCGTCTTAATCAAAATGGTAATCGGCTTAGAAGGAGCAACATTCACTTCGCTTCTAGCATTTCGCACTGAACGAATCAAATCCTTGAGGCTTTCCACTCCCTTGTGAGCTTCAGCGTTTTCAAAGGCTGGGTTGACAACAGGGTAGGCCGCCACCACGATAGAACCTTCTGCGTACTGGGCGAAGATCTCTTCCGTCACAAACGGCATGATAGGGTGGAGGAGGCGAAGGATTTGGTCCAGCGTGTAGAGAAGGACAGAGCGGGTCATAACTTTCTCGGACTCGTTGTCGCTGTAAAGCACTTCCTTGGTCAACTCGACATACCAGTTGGCAAACTCTTCCCAGATGAAGTTGTAGAGAATGTGACCAGCCACACCAAACTCGAACTTGTCGAAGTTTTCAGTAACCTTGACAATGGTTTCGTTGAGGTTGTGGAGAATCCAGCGGTCCGTCACGTTGCCAGCCTCACCAGCTGCGACTTTGGCAACATTCTCACGCGCCGCATCCAAAGTCAAGCCTTCATTGTTCATGAGGATGTAACGGGAAATGTTCCAAATCTTGTTGATGAAGTTCCAAGACGCGTCCATCTTCTCATAAGAGAAGCGAACATCTTGACCAGGAGCAGAGCCGTTTGACAGGAACCAACGCAAAGCGTCTGCACCGTATTTCTCGATGACGTCCATTGGGTCGATCCCGTTTCCGAGCGACTTGGACATCTTGCGACCTTCTTCGTCACGAATCAAACCATGAATCAGCACGTTCTTAAATGGCTGACGGCCTGTGAACTCAAGCGATTGGAAAATCATACGAGACACCCAGAAGAAGATGATGTCGTAGCCTGTTACCAAGGTTGAGGTTGGGAAGTAACGTTGGAAGTCCGCCGCGTTTTCGTCAGGCCAGCCCATAGTTGAGAATGGCCAAAGGGCAGAGCTGAACCAGGTATCTAGGACATCCTCATCCTGTACCCATCCGTCACCTGCTGGAGCCTCTTCTCCGACGTACATTTCGCCAGATTCGTTATACCATGCTGGAATCTGATGACCCCACCAAAGCTGACGCGAGATGACCCAGTCATGCACATTTTCCATCCATTGCAGGAAGGTATCGTTGAAACGCGGTGGGTAAAATTCTACCTTATCAGCTGTGTCTTGGTTGGCAATGGCATTCTTAGCCAATTGGTCCATTTTAACAAACCACTGGGTTGACAAGCGTGGCTCGACTACCACACCAGTACGCTCAGAGTGTCCAACGGAATGCACACGGTTTTCGATTTTAACAAGGGCACCCAGCTCTTGTAACTTAGCAACCGTTGCCTTACGAGCTTCAAAGCGGTCCATACCTGCAAATTCGCCAGCCAACTCGTTCATAGTACCGTCGTCGTTCATTACGTTGACTTGTGGCAGATTGTGGCGTTGTCCAACGAGGAAGTCATTAGGATCGTGGGCAGGTGTGATTTTCACAACCCCCGTACCAAATTCTGGGTCTGCGTGTTCATCCGCAACGATTGGAATTAACTTGTTAACGATTGGCAGGATAACGTTTTTGCCAATCAAGTCCTTGTAACGTGGGTCTTCTGGGTTAACCGCCACCGCAACGTCACCGAACATGGTTTCCGGACGAGTTGTCGCAACTTGAAGGGCACGAGAACCATCTTCCAACATGTAATTCATGTGGTAAAAGGCACCTTCTACGTCCTTGTGAATAACTTCTATATCTGAAAGAGCTGTGCGAGCTGCTGGGTCCCAGTTGATGATAAATTCGCCACGGTAGATCCAGCCTTTTTTGTAGAGTTCTACAAAGACCTTGCGAACAGCTTTCGACAGGCCTTCATCAAGCGTGAAGCGATCACGTTGGTAGTCCAAAGACAGACCCAACTTGCCCCATTGCTCACGAATGGTCGCCGCGTACTCATCCTTCCATTCCCAGACTTTGTCGAGGAATTTTTCACGACCAAGATCATAGCGCGTCACACCTTGCTCCCGCAAGCGTTCCTCAACCTTAGCCTGAGTCGCAATCCCCGCGTGATCCATACCTGGCAACCACAGGGTATCAAAGCCCTGCATGCGTTTCTGGCGGATAATGATGTCTTGAAGGGTGGTATCCCAAGCGTGTCCCAGGTGCAACTTACCTGTTACGTTTGGCGGCGGAATGACGATTGAATAAGGCTTAGCCTCCGCATCGCCTGACGGCTTAAAGACATCTTGGTCCAACCAAGTTTGGTAACGACCAGCCTCAACCTCGGCTGGATTGTATTTTGGTGATAATTCTTTTGACATTATTTTTTCTCCTTTAGTATTCTTTAAGAAAATTGGTTTATACTATCTTCAAGCTAGAAATAGCCCAATTCTTTTTCATATAATCTCCTAGAAATAGTCAGTCCTTGGGGCTGGCTATTTCGTTTGTTCTTGCTCAAGTTCCTCCATTTTTTGGATAATCAATAGAGCAACCTCATTGGCAGAAAGTTGGGTATTATTAATTTTATGATAATAGTAGAGTTGCTTAGAAGCAAATTCTGGATTAAAGTTTGCAAACTTCATAGTATCTAGAATATCTTTTTCAGACCACTCAATATTTCTTTTCCAAGGTTTATGTTGCAGACGATTTTCAGTCACATTTCTTCTTAAACGTTCTTGCAGGTCTGTTTCCAATTCGATAAACAGAACAGCTTGATTCCTACTATGATAAATCGCTTGAATCTGCTCTAAAAAGGAAATATCTGCTGGATCATTAAAGTCTATAACAACTGTAAAAATCAAACCCAAATCAGTTTTCGCAGAAGTTTCAAAAAACTTCATTCAAATATCATTAATAAGTTCTCTTGTTTCCTCAGACATTGGAAAAAATTTGGTTACAAAGTCGATTGATTCATGATTGTGAAATAAAACCGAATCAGTTAATCTTTCAACCTCCCGCCCGATGGTCATCTTGCCAGAAGCTTGTGCTCCAATAATAACTAAATTCATGTTGCCTTCCCCACCAACTCTATCTTGATCCCATCTGGGTCTTCCACATAAAGGGCGAAGTGGTCTGGTCCTCCTGCATGTGGATAGCGGTCATCATACAGCAATTTGACTCGTCTGGTCAAAAATTCCTTCCGCCATTGGTCAATGTCATCCGGTGTTCCCGCATGAAAAGCCAGATGATTGAGACCTGTACGGCAACGGTGATAACCTGGCTCTAGGAAGTCCTGTGGTGTTTGGACAAAGACCAGGTACTGCTCTGCTTTTTTAAAAGACAGCCCGTCCTCCCATTCCTGATAAAGAGAGTAGTCCAGCTTGGTCAGAAGAAAATCGTAGAATACACGTGAGGTTTCCAAGTCTGAAACGTAAATTTCAACATGATGTAGCATATTTCTCCTTTCCAAAATAAAAATCCCTGCCTAGACTTGCTAGACAGGGACGAAGTTATTCCGCGGTACCACCCTTGTTCAGATAATTTATCTGCACTTTGCTTATTCGATTCACATCATCAGCAACCAGTTTTGACATTTGTGCGGATTTCTCAGTACCACCGCTTCCTGTGACAAATGGGGCTCAAAACACCTCTGAATGGCTTTATTGTAACAAATTGCACCTTGAAAAGCAAGGGATTTAAGCTTTCAACTCAATCCCTTTTTCTTTCAACTGCTTAATGGTCGCTGGTCCGATTCCTTTAAGAGCCAAGAGATCCTTTTCTGTGTGGCTTGCAAAATCAGCTACAGATTGAATCCCAGCTTCATAGAAAGTTTCCAAACGCGCTGCTGCAATGCCTCCCAACTCAGGAAGTGCCAAAAAGTCTTCCAATGAAGCCGCTGAAGAAGTCACCTCTGCTACAACTTCTTTCACTTGTTCCACAGCATGTTCTACGAAAGTTTCAGCCTGATGTGCGACTGTCTCAACAGCTTCGCCAGCAGTTTCAAGACCGACACGCCCTGCTCGTCTCAAGTCTGCTAGTTGTTTTTTCAATTGTTTTTTACGATTTGCTTTTTTCTTTGACAATGCTAAATCCTCTCCTTAGTAATTCCGTTGACCAAGCAATTCATCTGGTAAATCATGAAATCCTTTATCAGCGTGGTAGTTGGCAAATTTCCCTTGAATAAAGCGATAGGCATCCAGCTTGCTCTCATAACGAATATATGCATCTGCAGCACGCTCATCCTTATCTTCTTCCAAAACACGGAGACTTTCTTCAACAGCCATTTCATTGACCTTAATTTGAGTGTTCACCCAAGCTTCAAATTCTTTTAAAAATTCTTGTTCTTTTGTCATTTTTTCCTCTTTCGTCTGTTTCAATAAAAAACACACCGACATATTATACCATAAAATCACCATTTGGAAAGTCAAAAAAATAGTCATTTTTTACACAAATATAATTATATCTCTATCAATTGGTGATGAGATAGCATCTAATTGATAAAAATAGGAAAGAGGAATCCACTGAAACCCTGTATTCCTCTTCAACATAACAGTTATTTGTTTTCAATCGCTGCCGTAACAAAAGCTGTATACAAACCTTCTGGACGATTTGGACGAGATTGCAGTTCTGGATGGTATTGACAAGCTACAAAGAATTTATTTTCAGGAATTTCAACAATTTCTACCAAACGGTTGTCAGGTGATACTCCTGAGAAGACAAATCCTGCTTTTTCAAATTGCTCACGGAATGCATTATTAAACTCGTAGCGGTGACGGTGACGACGTTGCACAACCTCTTGGTTATCATAAGCAGCAGCAGCCTTTGAGCCACGTTTGAGTTTACTTGGATACAAGCCTAAACGAAGTGTTCCGCCAAGGTCTTCTACTCCAATTTGGTCACGCATGATGTCAATGATCGGATATTTAGTTTCTGGGTCTAATTCAAAGCTATTAGCACCTTCCAAACCTAGAACGTTCCGAGCAAACTCAACACAAGTCAATTGCATTCCCAGACAAATACCTAGCATTGGCACATCATTTTCACGCGCATATCGAATAGCTTGAATCTTACCTTCTGTTCCACGTTGACCAAATCCACCAGGAACGATAATCCCTTGGGCTTGGCTAAGACGCTCCTCTACATTTTCAGCTGTTAAATCATTGGCATTGACCCAGTCCAATTCGATAACAGCATTATTAGCATACCCGGAATGTTTCAAAGCTTCGACAACTGAAATATAGGCATCCTGAAGTTCGACATATTTACCAACTAGGGCAATTTTCACCGTTTTCTTCAAGTTCAATACCTTGTCTACCATTGCAGTCCACTCTGTCATATCTGCTGGTGGCACATCTAATTTCAAATGGTCGCAAACGATTTGATCCATATTTTGGGCTTGCATATTGAGTGGAATTTGATAAAGATGCTCAACATCCAGTGATTCAATCACAGCTTCTGGAGCCACATCACAGAATTGAGCCAATTTATTTTTAATTCCTTGACCTGCTGGCTGCTCAGTACGAATCACCAACATATTTGGTTGAATCCCCAGACCACGCAGTTCTTTAACAGAATGCTGGGTTGGTTTTGTTTTCATTTCACCAGCCGCCTTAAGGTAGGGTAGAAGTGTCGTGTGGATATACATGACATTATCTGAACCCACATCCGCTTTCATTTGACGAAGCGCTTCAAGGAAAGGCAGACTTTCAATATCACCAACTGTACCACCTACTTCCGTGATGATGACATCAGCATCTGTAGTACGGGCAGCTCGTTTAATTTTATCTTTCAAAGCATCCGTAATATGTGGAATAACTTGAACAGTTGCGCCCAAATACTCACCTTTACGCTCTTTACGAAGGACTTCGCTATAAATTTTACCAGTTGTAACATTTGAATATTTATTGAGGTTGATATCAATAAAACGTTCATAGTGACCTAAATCCAAATCAGTTTCTGCACCATCATCCGTCACAAACACTTCACCATGCTGATAAGGACTCATGGTTCCTGGATCAATATTGATATATGGGTCAAATTTTTGAATGGTTACCTTCAGTCCACGGTTTTTCAATAGACGACCAAGGCTGGCTGCCACGATCCCTTTACCAATAGATGAAACCACACCACCTGTTACAAAAATATATTTTGTCATGCAAACTCCCTTTCTACAAATCAAGCTAATTGAAAGATCTTGGGGAAAATCCTTTTACCAACCTGACGAAAAAACAAAAATAGCTCCCTATGAACTAGGGAGCTCCGACCTCAAAAGAGGTGCCCGATATTATCTTATCGCAATTTAGCTATCTTGTCAATTGATTTTAATCTTCCAAATTTTCGTCGTCAGAATAATCATCATCATCGTCAACTTCAACCAAATCAACATCCTCATCAACTAAGTCGTCTTCCGGAATGATTTCATTTATTTCAGAATCGTATGAATCCACTTCATCTTTTTCATCATCAGGATTTTCATCGCCATATCCTGATTCATCCGTATCTTCGTAACCTTCTTCATCTTCTGGATCATCATTACCATAATCAATGATATCATCATCTCCATCCATGAAGGCATTGACACGTTTTTTCTTACGTTTTGGTACATCATCATCTTCTTCAAGAGTAATCACTTCTTCGTCGATCTCATCGATAGCATACCATGAACGAAGACCCCATTTATTATCCCCAAGTGGGATAAAGCTACCGTCCACATTCAAATCTGAATAGAAGATTGGTAGAGCTGCACGAATTTCGCTATTTGATTTTTCAAGGTAATTTTGAATTTCATTGACCAAGTCGTTGAAATACATTTCATTGTCACGTCCACGTTCTTCCAAAATAGCACGAGCTACTTCAATCATGGAAAGTTCGCTTTTTTCTTGTCCTGCAAATACGTTAAGTTCCAAGGCTTTTCTCCTTTTTTGTCTTTCCTTTCTATTTTACGCTAAAACAAGCAAATAGTCAAAGAAACTGATGAAATTTTCGGAAATGATTACTGCCAATTTTTACTTTAGGGTCTAACAAATCTGCTGGATCAAAAATATAGCTATCTTTTGTTGTGTATTTCCCTGCAGACTTAGCTTCAGCCAGTTCTTTTGCAGAGTGAACAATCTGCCAGTTTTTCAACCCTTCACGTTTTTCAATCGGTGTAACATTTTTAGCCAATTCTTCCGCATCTCGTTTGTCAAGAAGAGGTTGAACAGCCTCCAATTCTGCCTTGGATAAATCTTTCTTCGACACTGAACGGAGTGATCCGCCTGTTGCTCTTGGTAAGCTAAAGGCTTGACTAAAGACAAAACTTGCTGGATCCAAGACGTCTTCAGCTATAAAGATATACCCATCATTGGTTGCAAATTTTCCCTGAGCACGCGCAGCCATCACTTCTTCTGCTGTATAAATAATTTGCCAGTTTTTCAAACCTACACGTTTGGTTTTTGGTGTTGCATTTAAAATAGGTGGCACAATGTCCGTCGCTTCTACATCACCATGTCCACTTGATGTCCAGGCGGATGGTCGAATGTCAGGGTGTTGCATGATATAGCGGATAGTCGCGATTTGCTCTTTGCTTAGCCATGTATGACGACTACTCCTACCATATTTATCAAGGGTATAGTTGTTGAGGCCTCTAAGACTTTGACGGATGACCCTTGTAAATTCGGTTCCAACCGATTCGCCCACGACTCCAGAATCCGTGAGTGATAAATAAAGACATCGGCATCATAAATAGCCTTAATATCTGCTGCCGATGGTTCATAAGAATGAATCCCCTACCTTGAACCAATCATTCGGACATCATTCCTTTCACCAGACACCTCCTTAACCAGTGAATAAATTGGGTAAAATGAAGTGACAACCTTCAATCCAGACAGAACCTGACTTCACTCCTTCTGCACTGAACAAGCAGCAAGAAAAAAAACAAGTACCATTAAGATACCGCAATGGATTATTTTCTTTATCATAATGTCCTTCTTTTTTATTAACCAGTTAACTATATCACAAGATAGTTAACCAGTCAAATATTTGTTTGGATTTATTTCCATCAACCAATCCAACATCAAACTATTGCTCAAGAACGACCAAGCCCAGTATTCCTATCTCTTATAGAAACGAGTTAGATCAATTTCATTCCTATTTGCAAACGGTATTTCCTAACTCTCTACAGTTTCCCAAATAAAAAACCCGACCATAGGTCGAGTTTTATCATAACCAATTATTTTACAGTTGCAGTGCTTGTAATCACTTCTACTGCTTTCTTCACAGCGATATCGTGTTTAAGCATTTCTGATGAAAGCAAGTTGCGAACTTGTTCCACTTCCATGTTGTATGTTGCTGCCAAGTCTTCGATTTCTTTGTTGATTTCTTCTTCAGTTGCTTCAAAGCCTTCTGCTTTAGCTACTGCTTCAACAACCAAGTTTGTCTTAGTACGTTTTTCAGCATCGGCTTCGTATTGTTTATGCAAGTCATCTTGAGTTGTACCAGTGATTTGGAAGTACATATCAGGTGAGATACCTTGTTGTTGCAAACCACCTAAGAATTCGTTGATTGCACGATGAACTTCTTCGTGAATCATTTCTTCTGGCAATTCAACGATTTCAGCGTTTTCAACTGCCAATTCAAGAGCTGCTGATTCAACTGCATCATCAAATGCAATTTCTTTTGCTGTTTCTAATTCTTTACGGTATTTCGCTTTCAACTCATCAAGTGTTTCTACTTCTTCGTCAATATCTTTAGCTAGTTCATCGTCCAAGGCTGGAACTTCTTTTGCTTTTACTTCATGGATTTTTGTTACGAAGAGTGCTGGTTTACCTGCAAGGTCATCTGCTTGATAATCTTCTGGGAAAGTAACTTCAACATTTACTTCTTCACCAGCTGCATGACCTACCAATTGTGCTTCAAAACCTGGGATGAATTGACCTGAACCAAGTTCAAGTGAGAAGTTTTCACCTTTACCACCGTCAAATTCAACTCCATCAACAGAACCAACAAAGTCGATGACAACAGTGTCACCTTCTTCAGCAGCACCTTCTTTGATGACCAATTCTGCCAAGTTATTGCGTTCACGTTCGATTTTCGCATCTACTTCTTCATCAGATACTTCTTTAGTTGCTTCTACTGAAACTGTCAAGTTTTTGTAGTCACCCAATTTTACTTCAGGTTTTGTCACAACTTCAGCACTAATAGTCCAATCTTGGCCTTTTTCCATTGACACTACTTCAATTTTTGGTTGTGCAACGACTTCAAGACCAGCTTCAGCAACTGCTGCTTCATAAGCTGCAGGTAAAAGTGCATTCAAAACATCTTGGTAAAGTGCTTCTTCACCAAATTTTTGGTTAAATACGGCACGTGGCAAGTGACCTTTACGGAAACCTGGAAGATTGATATCTTTCTTAACTTTGTTGAAAACGCGGTCCAATTCTGGTTTAATCGCATCTTGACCGATTGTGAAAGTCAATACACCGCGGTTTGTGTCTTTTGCTTCAAATGATACAGACATTCTGTCATTCTCCTTAAAATTTTATTGCATACTCTTCATTATAACACAATTGACAAGGATTTCAACGATTTTATGATTGAGTTTTGGGCAATTGGCAGAGCTGGAAACTAATCTTCTAATCTGGTTGTTGTCCAACATGAGCCGACCACTTGCAGTCAGTCAAGCTCGTTTCGGATGAAAATCCATTCCAAAAATATTCTTCCTCAGTACCAATGACAATAAAGCCCCAAGAAGCCAAATGTTTCAAAACAGCCGCATACTTAGAGGCTCTAACACCGGTACTATTAGAATGTATCACTACTTGAAATTTTCTGGTTTCTGTTTCAATACTTGTAGGATAATATAGTTCATATTTTTTGAAATTTTGTAAAGCATTGATTTCGAGATAGGAAACGTCATAGTTGCCCTGTCCGAGATACTTTTTCTCGGACAGCTTCTCCCGTTTCAACAACTTCTGTGTAGTTAGTCGCCACTGATGGCTTGCTGGCTAAATACAGGAAACCAATACTCAAACAAGCTATTAAAATCCCTTTGAAAAGATTAGTGTGTCAGAGTTGGTGGAGCGAGCTGACATCGGTCGAGTTACCTTTTACCGAAACTTTTCTAATAAAGAAGAGGAACTCAAACGGTCATTCAACACGGAGTTACAAGCCTGGTTGTCAGAAGGGCAGATTGACTTGTCAGATTGGACGGATGGTCAACTATTATCGGCTCTACGCCAATTTTTTGACTTTTGGTATGAGCAACAGGATAAAATTCGCTTTTTGATTAGCTTAACTGTTATCCTGATCGCCCTTGTTGCGAAGTGATAAGTCCTGCATTTTTTCAGAAGTGCAATCACCTTGCGGATGTAACTAGCATCGGTGCCGACACTTTCTGCTAAGGCTTGCGAACTGAGAACTTCCTTGCTCTCACTAATCATAGTAAGAATGTGAAGGGCAACAGAAAATTTGGTATCCATCATAAGATTTTCCTCTCTATTCATGTATCAACTACAGGAACAAGATTAACATAAGAGTGTCTCATTCGAAAAAAATTATTTAAAGAGGCTGGGCAAAAACTAGCCAGTAAATAAAAAACACAGATAGATTCAAGCTGATTTTGATGAAATTCAGCCG
>NZ_JBMVJB010000032.1:0-23534 GCF_049893425.1 Streptococcus sp. VTCC 12886
TATGTAAATAGAAAAAGGTTCCAGAGTCGACAGGACTTTGGATCCTTTTTCAATATACCTTGTTATTGGGCGGTTACTTTTAATGTTTTAAAAGCTTAAACTGTATCTTTTCTATTGTACCATAAACTGAGAAGAAAAGGGAGGATCAAAAAAGCCATCCACAAAGGTAGATAGCTGATAATTGTTTATTTAGTAATAGTTGAATCCATAATAATGCTTTTTAGCTTGGAGACATAGACAATTTGTCTCGTAATATACTAGGAAATTACCTCACCTGTCCTCGTTTGTAGGAGTTGTTATAGACCTGAAAATCATGATCGTGCAGCGTCTCTGCTGCATCAGCCAACCAATTGACATTTCGTATTAAACCGCGTCCCACTTGAATGAGATCAGCTTGTCCTGTTTGCAATAGATACTCACCTAACTCCGGATTATGTAACAAACCAACTGCTGTTACTGGAATGGAGACTGCTTGTTTGATTTGTGCTGAAAATGTAGCTTGATAGCCTCCATAAATAGGAATATTGGGCTTCACATCCATCAAACCACCCGTAGAAATATCTAAACAAGCCACCCCAAGTTCCTCTAGCCATTTGGCAATTTGTTGGTAATCTTGAAGAGTATTTTGTGTTCCTGTTTCATCATAAGCTGTTGCTGATAAACGCACCCAAATTGGTCCACAAAATACCGTTTTAACTCCTTCAATTATCTCCTTCAAAAACCGGAAACGATTTTCTAAAGTTCCGCCATATTCATCAGAACGTAGGTTAGTTAACGGCTCCAAAAACTCATTTACCAAGTAACCATGTGCACCATGTATTTCAATCATATCGTAACCAGCTTCTTGAGCTCTTCGAGCAGCAGATACAAAAGCTGACTGAACACGTTGAATATCGTCTAAGGTCATTTCTTTTGGTACTTGATATTCTTCACTGTACCCTACAGCACTTGGGCCGATTGGCTGTATAGCATCAGCAGCTTTTCGCCCACCATGGCTAAGCTGAATTCCAACTTTACTTCCAAATGATTTCAACTCCATTACTAAGTCCGCTAAGGCCCTACCTTGACGATCAGACCATATTCCCAAATCACGATTGGACAAGCGCCCATCTGGTTCTACCGCAGTAGCCTCTTGGATAATGAGTCCAACCCCACCAATCGCACGCGCCCCATAATGAACATGATGAAAAGCCGTGGGTAAGCCATCCTCATTTTTAACCTCGTACATGCACATAGGTGGCATAACCACACGATTCTTTAATGACAAACCTGCCATTTCAACTGGTGATAAGAGTAAAGACATAAGAACCTCCTTTAAATGCTAATGTAGTCATTTGAATTAGCTTAGATGCATCGTCACTTTCGGCTTGCTTACTCTAGTACTGTCTGCACCGTAGTTCCTTGTCTGAAAGCTAATTCATTCGACTATACTCAATTAAAATCACTAACTTTAATTAAATAATAGTATACCACGATTCTCGAAAACATTGGAAAATGAAATAGAAAAACTCCTTGAAATACACAAGGAGCAAAAAATTAAGCTTTCCAACGTTGCGTTTTTTTCAACATCATAGGATAACTTGCCTTCATAAAGAATTTAACAAGGGCATTACCTTGCCCGTTGGCAATCACTGTTTTCCCCTTATTTACCATTTGTTCAAATGTAATATCAGGTTCAACAAATGCACCATTTACATAGCAATAGGAGCAATAAATCTGTGATCGACTCCCATCTTTTCACTTCCGCGGACATCTTGACCATGCAATTCAAGCGGCATAGAACAAGATTGACAAAATTTTTCCATAATCAATACTTCCCTTCTTTTAAGGATTCTATTTTTTAATAGAAAATAGGGGCCAATAGCAAGATAACCAACAAAGCTAAAATATGACCTACTGTCACCAGAATAAAGGAATACTTAAGCCCACGTTTCATACTTAGTCTTGATAGATTATGGAAGGTAATCATCACACCAGACTGAGGCACTACTGTCAAGATAGCTGACGCAACAACTACCACACGATGAAGCAATTCTGGATTGATACCCATTTCCATATAAGTAGGCAAAAAATGACTGGAGGCGATACCAACAGCCCCTGATGAAGAGCCAATAATACCACTAACCAATGCTGTCGAGACAGACAAACTAATCAATGGGGAGCCAGGAATTTGTTGAATCCATTCTTGTATAACAGCAAATCCAGCAGACAGGGTTAACACTGTCCCAAAAGCTACAGTACTAGAAGTCGCAAATGCTGGTACAACAGATGCTATGGTTGCAGTATTCAAAATCTCTTTTTGGTTTGGTAAGTATGGAAAGAAAATCAAGGCTGATAGGATGATAGAGACAAGTAATCCAATTGCTAAGACATTGGGAGTTTGGTTCATAAGGAAAATCGTTCCAATCAAACTCACTAAAGGCAAAACTGATAGAAACAGATTTGGTGCCTTATCAGCTAATGCTACTGAAGTATCATCCTCTTCCTCTGTATAAGTTTCTCCATTAGCTAGACTTTTCTTTAAACAATAGGCCATATAGAGCATTCCGAATACTAATAGTGTTAAACTAGCTGCCAAACTGATAACTGGTGCCGCTGTCAAACTGGTTCCTAATACCTTTGTTGGAATAACATTTTGAATAGAGGGGGCACCTGGTAAAGTAGTCATTGTGTAGGTCCCTGCTCCCAAAAAGACCGGTAGCGGAAAAAGCGCCCAGTTAATATTTAATTCCTTAAAAAGGGGGCGAGACAAGGGGAGTAAAGTAAAAATCACTACAAAGATACTCACGCCACCATAGGTTAAAATAGAAGCAATCAATGTAATAGCCAACAAACCTTTATAAGGACTATCTTTGCCCATCACTTTTAAAATACTATTAGCGATCGTCTGCGTAGCTCCACTTGCTTCCATATACCGGGCTAAAATAGACCCTAACATAAAAATAGCAAAATTATTGATTAAAAAACCAGCTAAACCAGCCATATAAGACTGCTCTTTCCCCAACATGACTTCCAAAACATTCATTTGGTTTGTCAAGATAATGATTAAACTAGCAAGCGGGGCAGCGATAATCACATGTAAGTTCTTTGATGTCCAATAAATAATGGCAATAATAGCCAATAACACTCCTAAAGTCGCTAAAACTGTCATAAATCTCTTAAAACGTATCTCCTTTTCTCATTTTGTCCCCCAAGATCTCTTAACAATTCTCCAACTGTCTTGTTTAAACCAGGGTGGCGATAATCTATCGCTATATCAGAAAGTGGCTTAAGTACAAAGCCACGCTCATGGGCATAGGGGTGAGGAACGATTAAATTCTCCTCCTGAATCATTTCCTTATTCCAGAACACGATATCCAAATCAATGGTTCGTTGACCCCATTTTTCAATCCTTACTCTGTCTAGGGCCAGTTCGATCTCCTGACAAAGACTGAGAAAATCTTCTGCTGGCAAATTGGTATATACCGAACAAGCTAAATTTAGGAAATCTGCTTGATCTGTCTTTCCCCATGCTGGAGTTTCATAAATGGGGGAAACCAAACCAAGTTGGCAGTCTGGATGGTTGTCTAATTGCTCCAAAGCGGCTTGCAAATAAGCCAGTCTGTCCCCCATATTGCTCCCAATGCTCAGATAGGCCTGATGTTTCATGGTCGCTCACGCTCCAATTCAATCCCAACAGCATCATAATGGCCAGCAATTGGTGGATTTTCCTTGTAAATGGCCAAACGAATCTTTTCCACTTTTGGAAACTGACTAAAAATTTCTTGGCAAATGATACCTGCTACCTTTTCAATAAGAAGATAAGGCTTTCCCTCCACGACTGCCTTAATCGTTTCAAAAACCATACCATAGTGAACTGTATCTTCTAAATTGTCAGTTTTTGAGGCCGCAGTTAGGTCAACAAACAAATCACAGTCTACAGTGAAAATTTGACCAAGGACCTGTTCTTCCTTAAAAGCTCCATGATAGCCATAAAATCGACATTTTTTCAGCGAAATCTTATCCATTCTGCCCTCCTGCAGTTAACTGAGCCCAAACTTTTACAATATCTCTGTTGGCTGCCACATTATGAACACGGACCATTTTGCATCCCTTTTGCACTGCCCATGCAGACAGGGCTGCTGTTGCTTGATCACGGTCAACAGGTAAACTATTTCCACCTATTAGGTAATCAACCACCCTTTTGCGAGAAATACCAAACAATACTGGGTAACCAAGACTGGTAATTTGGTTCAATCCGTGTAGAAGGTCCAGATTATGTTGGACATTTTTTGAAAAACCAAATCCAGGATCCAACCAAATGTTATCTGCTGCAACTCCAGCCTCTATGGCTGCTTGCGCACGCTCCACCAGAAAGTTTTTTACTTCTCCTACAATATCGTCATAGACTTCTTCTTTTTGATTGTGCATGAGAATGATTGGTACTTTATACTCTGCGGCTAAAGCCAACATATCCCCATCATAAAGTCCAGCCCAAACATCATTCAAGATATCCGCACCCGCTTCTAAGGCTGCACGGGCCGTGCTCGTTTTATAGGTGTCAATGCTGACCAAACAATCGTAATTTTCTTTTATTGCACGGATAATCGGAACCACTCGTGCGATCTCATCTTCTTCAGACACAAATGTTGCACCAGGTCGCGTGGACTCCCCTCCAACATCGATGACAGTCGCTCCTTCCAACAACAACTTTTCAACTTGGGCTAGAGCAGACTCAATTTCATTATAGTTACCACCATCTGAAAAAGAATCCGGTGTCACATTGAGTATTCCCATAATTGATATTTGATGGGCTAATTGTTCAATAGACATAGAACCTCCTATTTATTGTGAATCATGGACAAGAGTTCTCGGCGCAAAACAGCATCTTCTTTATATTTTCCAAGAGCAACTGTGGTCACTGTCTTACTACCAGGCTTGCGTATTCCACGCATACTCATGCACATATGTTCCGCTTCAACCATGACAAATATACCTTCTGGCTCAAGGGCATCTTGAAGAGCATGAGCCACTTGATGAGTTAAGCGTTCCTGCAATTGAGGTCGCCGGCTTGCCACCTCCACTGCACGCGCCAACTTACTCAGGCCAGTTACACGGCCCTTGCTAGGAATATAGGCTACATGAGCAATCCCATAAAAAGGCACCAAGTGGTGCTCACACATGGAGTGGAAAGGAATATCCTTCACCAAAACAACCTCTTCATGACCTTCTGAAAAAACGGCTGTAAACTGATCTTTTGGATCCTCTTTTAGCCCATTAAACATTTCCAAGTACATCTTAGCTACCCGTTTCGGTGTATCAAGTAGACCTTCACGGTTTGGATCTTCACCCAATAATTCCAATAATTGGTAAATAGTTTGTTCGATTTGTTCTTGTTTTGACATAATACATCCTAAATCATTTGATTCTTTATTATACCCTAAATTAGATTTTCAGAAAAGACCTTTCATCTTCTCAATTTCAAGACTGTACCCAATCAGAAAACCTCCCAAAGATTTCTCTCCATTCTCCTTTGTGGTATAATGGAATCATTCATTTACAAGGAGCCCTCTATGACTAAGAAAGCAGTCCAATTAGCGACAATTTGTTACATTGATAATGGAAAGGAATTTCTCCTCCTTCATCGAAATAAGAAAGAAAATGACGTCCATGAAGGGAAGTGGATTGGGGTGGGTGGCAAACTTGAACCAGGTGAAACCCCTCAAGCCTGCGCCATTCGTGAAGTCTTTGAGGAGACAGGCCTAACTGTCACAAAGCATGCCTTAAAAGGAATTATCACCTTTCCAGATTTCACCCCTAATTGTGATTGGTACACCTATGTCTTTAAAATAACAGGATTTGAAGGAACAATTATTGAGTGTAATGAAGGTGATTTGGAATGGGTTCCCTACGATCAGGTTTTATCAAAGCCGACTTGGGAAGGCGACCGTCATTTTCAACAGTGGCTTCTGGAAACTCGCCCCTTTTTCTCTGCTAGTTTTCAATATGATGGAGACACACTCGTCGATTATAGTGTCGATTTTTATGGTGAGTAGGCTATCCCATCAGTCTATTTCATAATAGAAAAAAAGCCTTGGTAGACACACAAACCAAAGTTTTCTGTATTATAAGAATTTCTTCTTAGGCATTTGTTTATTTAATACAACATCCAGCGGACCCGCTGATAAGACTGTATCTACCAAACGCTTATCTGTAATTTTCTTATCAAGAAGGACTTGATATTCTAAAACAAGTGCTTCTTTTTTCTTTTTGTATTTAAGGGATAATAAATCAGACTGCTTACAAGACTTACCAAATTGATTTTCAAAAAACTGATCATAATTGAAATTCATAGGGACTGTCACTAAGAGATGGCGACGATTTTGATTGACTTGAACAAAACTGATGTTTTCAAAAATCAAGATACAGGCTGATAAGATGACTGTTGTAAATACGGCTAAACCAAGGAAGCCCATTCCTGTTGCAAGACCAATAGCCATCGCCAGCAAGACTGCAAGCATTTCTTTTGATGAACCTGCTGCCGAGCGGAATCTAATTAGACTAAAGGTCCCCGCTACCGCAACACCTGCACCTAAGTTCCCGTTTACCAAAGCAATGATAACAGCAATCAAGGCCGGCATGAGACTTAGAGTGATAACGAATTCCTTTGTATAATTCGATTTATATTTGTAAACAGCCGCTAAGAGTACCCCCATGGATAGACTGACTCCGAAAACCAGGACCATCTGGACTAGGGTGATACTACTATTGGCCGTTGAAAAGATACTATTAAACAGCTGCATGATGAATGACTTCCTCTTCTACGATGTCGTGGGTTAGCTTATAAGCATTGCCATATTTTGAAAACGATTGTTTTTCGATATTGTATTTTTCCAACAAGGCAACAAACCAATCTGGACGTTCCTCTGGAACTTTGATTTCCATGATGACCTTTTTAGGATCTAGCAAGGCTTTACCAAATTTCCCTACCATTACATTGACATTATAGTCACGATATAGGAGGTTCTTATCAATGGTTAAGCGAACTTTTTTGTCCTTAATACCCTTATATGATACGCGATCATAATAAATATACATTTTGGGTTTGATGACACCATAACGTTTTCTCAACTGTTCAAGTTCTGATATTACTTTTTCATCTTTGATAGTAGCATCAATAATACCATTTTTAATGTAATTTGTAACAGATACTGGATTAGATGTTAGACGGTATTTATAGCCAATTTTATTTTCCTTTTTCTTGATTTCCAAAAAGGCTTGACTTGTTTCTGATGGAATTTCATCATACACACGCATACGAATTTTTTCACGTCCATTTTTCTTAGCAAGAGAATCTTGAATCATATCAAAATCTTCATTGTCAAAGTAAATATTCGTAATCGTTGATGTAGCAAATTCATCTTCGGTCATATGTTGACGAAGTTCTTTCTCAAATTCTTCAAATACATCGATATCAACAATATATTTGGTTTCTTTACGTTTAAATTGCTTTTGTACGATTCTTGTTTTCATTGCTTTGCCTCTTCTATCCTAAATCTTGAATTTTGACAGGTTCCTGTCTTGTATACAAAATATAGTTTACCGACCAAGCTTTAAACAAAACTGAAAATAGCATTAAACAAAACTTAAACTGAAGGAAGGTGAAATTCTTTTGTCACATTCTAATCTATGCTACAATAGTCCTATCAATAGTAAGGCAAGGAGAATCCCATGTACGAATTTGTCCTAGAATACGGCTCTTTCCCCGTAAAACTCAGCGATGGTTTTGTCAACAATCGCTCAGAAATCCCTGATTTTCTCAAAGAGGATGAAGAAATGATTGCCCGATTGAATGAGATTAACGAACTCTTCCACCAACTTTTCTTAACCATCGAATGCAAGTTTGACTACATCGGCAAGCAATTCCCTGACAAGATTGAACAACTACGAGCACTCTATCATCCCCTGGCAGACGATTTACTAGCCAAGTATGGCAACCAGATAGAGTTGAAGATTGAACCCTTTATTTTGTAAGACAAAAGAGATGACCGCAATCATCTCTTTTCTTCTATTCTGTATTCCAAACCATACTAATCACGCGACAGGTAGCCATAATCCACCAAGTAGCGTCTCAATATAGCAAAGTCATCATAAGTCTCAGCTAGAAAGGCATTAACCTCTTTTTCAGTGAATGTTGAGCCTTTTTTAGCTAATTCTTCTTGTAAATAGGCAAACAAGTCCTGCTTACTTTTTAATTTTTTAGGAAAAGCGATAAGCTTACCTTCTCGGAAAGATTTTTCTTGAATCTCTTGAACATTCATACCACCTTCCCAAAAATCCTAGCCCTCAGACTAGGATTTAGTAGTATAGTCTTTCAATTTGCTTTTGTACAGCTCTAAAGGTTTAGGAAACCTTTAGAGCTGGGAAATAGATCGAATAAAGTTCGCATCAAAAGCTGCAGATAGCTTGCACAGACCAACCGTCTGTCCAAGGCTGAAAATATTACTTACGATAGCAAGTCATAGCTGTCGAGTACGTCAAAGCGAGTTCAAATAATCTGAAATTATTTGAAGTGGGAGATAAGGAAACAGAGTTTCCTCATACGTCGAAGTAATAAAAGATAAAATGAAAGACTAAAGGTTAACGAATTTCAGCACCAAGCTCAACCAAAGCCTTACTAATTTTCTCCATGTACTTAGCCACTTCCTCATCCGTCAAGCTATCCTCAGGATTCTGGAAGGTCAGGTTATAAGCCATAGACTTCTTACCGGCCTCGATATTGTTACCCGCATAGACGTCAAAGAGGGTCACCTTGGTCAAGCGTTTCACGCCCGCAGCCGCAATGGCATCCAAGACATCCTGATGCTTGACATCACTGCTCAAAAGCAGGGCAATGTCACGGCTGACCGCTGGGAATTTGGAGATTTCGGTAAATGGCTGAGCAGGCTGGAGAGCTTCTTCAATCGCATCCAGGTTGATTTCAGCCACATAAGTTTCAGGAATACCGTAGTCCTTAGCCGTTTGAGGGTGTACTTGACCGACAAAGCCGATTACCGCCCCATTCAAATGGATTTCAGCAGTACGACCTGGGTGCAAGGCAGCAATCTCACTGGTTGCCACAAAGTCAACTGACAACTTGTAGTGACCAAAGATAGCTTCCAAGATACCTTTAGCATGGAAGAAATCAAAGGGTACAGCAGGCGTCTGAAAGTCTTTCTCAGCTACCAAGCCAGTCAAGACAAGAGCGAACTTATTGATTTCTTGTGGCAGGTCTTCTTTTGGATTGCCAGACTGTTCAAAGATTTTACCGATTTCGTAAAGAGCCAAGTTCTTGTTCTTACGAGCCACGTTGTAGGCAACTGTGTCTAGCATACCAGATACCATATTCTGACGAAGGGCAGAGCGGTCAACAGTCATTGGCCACATGAGTTCGGTGACTGTGGTTGGACGAACCGCAAACTCCACAGCCTTTTTAGGCGTTGTCAAGGCATAGGAAATGATTTCTGTCAGGCCTGCACCTTCTGCCAGGCTACGTACTTGGCGACGGATGTTCTGGGTCAGGGTCAACTCACCTGCTGTTCCGTCCTCTTTTGGAAGAGTGGTCGGCAGATTATTATAGCCATAGATACGTGCGATTTCTTCAACTAAGTCCGCAGGAATGCGAATGTCCCAACGACGACGCGGTACTGCGACTGTAAACTGACTTGCATCGCCAGTTGTTTCCATACCTAAACGACGGAAAATATCTGCGATTTGGGCATAGTCCAGATTGGTCCCGAGCGAGCGGTTGACATAATCAATGGTCGCTGTGACTGGGACATCCGAAGTGTCCACGCTGCCTGCAGAAACGATGCCAGACAATACCTGACCGCCGGCCAGTTCCGCAATCATAGCAGCTGCTGTGTCCATAGCCTCCGTCAAAGTCGCCACGTTGATTCCTTTTTCAAAGCGAGAAGAGGACTCAGAGCGAAGGTTGAGACGACCTGAGGTCTTGCGGATAGACTTGCCGTCAAAGAGAGCTGCTTCCAGCACGACGGTCTTAGAGTTGTTGTCAATCTCTGTGTTGGCACCACCCATGACACCACCAAGGGCAACCGCCTTGTCCCCAACGGAAATGACGATGTCATCGGCAACCAAGTCACGCTCTTCGCCGTCAAGCGTTACCAAGTTCTCACCCTCTTTTGCCTGACGAGCTACGATTTTCTTGCCGTCAAACTTGTCAAAGTCAAAGGCGTGCATGGGCTGACCGAAGTAGAGCAAGATGTAGTTGGTGATGTCGACCACGTTGTTGAGCGGGCGGATACCTGCGTTCATGAGCAGATTTTGCAACCACTGTGGGCTCGGTGCGATAGTCACATTTTCAATGACACGGGCCGTGTAGGCAGTCACCTTGTCTGACTCAATGGCCACTTCAATCACATCGCTGGCCTTCTTGTCACTTTCCTCCAAGGTCACAGGCTTGAAGTTGACCTTGCTGTCATAGATAGCTGCCACTTCGTGCGCCACGCCACGCATAGAGAGGGCGTCGGCACGGTTTGGCGTGATAGACAGCTCGATAATCTCATCGTCGAGGTCCAGATATGAAAAGACTGGCTCACCCACGACTGCATCTTCAGGCAGGTGGTAGATTCCGTCCGCATATACTTTTGGTACCACAGAGTCGGATACGCCGATTTCGCTCAATGAGCAGAGCATACCCAAGGATTCAACTCCACGGATTTTGCCTTTCTTAATCTTGTAGTTTCCAGCGATACGCGCACCTGGCAGAGCGACGATCACCTTGATGCCTGGCTTGACATTTGGAGCACCGCAAACGATTTGCGTAACTTCTTCACCGACATTGACCTGGCAGATGTTGAGGTGGGTATCTGGAATTGGCTCAGAAGACACAACCTGGCCAACAACCAACTTAGACAGGCCAGCACTCTTTTGCTCAACCCCTTCTACCTCAATCCCTGTTGTTGACATTTTTTCAGACAAGTCTTGGCTTGTCGCATCAAACTCAACGAGTTCTTTTAACCATTTGTAACTTACTAACATATTATCCTTTCTGGTGCAAAGGCCGTTTTAGTAGCCAATCCACATCTATCTTATCACCGACCGCAAATTCATGCTGGCCAAATTTTTCAAATCCGTATTTGGAATAGAATTTCTGAGCCTTGTAATTATGTTCCCAAACTCCCAACCAGACCCAATCACAGCTTGACTGCTCTGCTTTTTCCAAAGCAAACTCAAAAAGTTTCTTACCCAACCCTTGACCTTGATAGGCCTTTAAGAGATAGATACGCTGGATTTCAAAGGCATTTTCCAGCTCATGTTCTGTCTGAGCAGGACCCTGGTTAAGCTTAAGATAACCAGCTATCTGATGATCTACTCTTAGAAAATAGTGCTGGCAGTTGGAATCCGATAACTCACTAGTCAAGACTTCGAGTGAATACGCTTCCTCAAAGAATGCCTTCAGTTTCTTAGGGTCATTATCGTGAGCGAAGGTCTCGGCAAAAGTCTGTGTAGCCAGCTCCTGCAAAGCGGAAACCTCTTCTAAACGTATAGGATCAATCTGCATCTCCATTGCCTCTCATTTCTAACTGAGCTAGGAAAATCGCAGAATAGCGATTTTCCTTCACTATACTCGTGCGGAATTACGACGTTATAAGATTGAAAACGACATTTTTTCATCCAGAAATCTAGTGAGGGAGTAGGTACACCGCTAGAGCGACTACCGTTTCTCTCAAACAACAATCTACTAACTTTATCGGATTACGACAGATTTTAAGTAAAACGATATTTTTCGCTTGAAATCCTAGTAAGGTAGCTAGGAAAGTCGCTTGATCTCGATTTCCGTTCACCTATTCCAGCGGAGTTACGACGTTCTAATGTTGAAAACGATATTTTTTCAACTCTAAACCTAGTGAGGTGAGTAGGTAGACCGCCAGAGCAACTACCGTTTTTCACCTTAAACAACCTGACAAACCTACTAAATCACGACAGATTTTAAGTAAAACGATATTTTTCGCTTGAAATCCTAGTAAGGTAGCTAGGAAAGTCGCAGAGCAGCGATTCCCACACCTTAAATAGTTCGAGATTACGACGTTCTAAGGTTGAAAACGACATTTTTTCAACCTTAGAACTAGTGAGGGGAGTAGGTAGACCGCCATAGCGGCTACCGTCCTGTTTCTAGATACTTTCAGTATCAGAAACAGGTCTCACATCAAAACTGCTCAGAGAATCGTACATCTCCTTGATAGAATCCACGAATATCGTTGATACCGTAACGGAGCATGGCAATGCGTTCCTGACCAAGACCGAAGGCAAAGCCAGAGTACTTGGTTGAGTCAATACCACTCATTTCCAATACTTGCGGGTGGACCATGCCGGCACCGAGGATTTCAATCCAGCCTGTTTTCTTACATACGTTACAGCCGTCACCACCACACTTGAAGCAGGAAACATCCACCTCAACAGAAGGCTCCGTGAACGGGAAGTAAGATGGACGCAGGCGAATCTGACGCTCTTCACCAAACATTTTCTTGATAATCAATTCAAGTGTACCTTTGAGATCACCCATGGATACATTTTCACCGACAACCAAGCCTTCAATCTGGTGGAACTGGTGGCTGTGGGTCGCATCGTCCGTATCACGACGGAAAACACGGCCTGGCGAAATCATCTTCAAAGCACCTTTTGAGAAATCATGTTGGTCCATTGTACGTGCTTGAACTGGTGATGTATGGGTCCGCATAAGGATTTCTTCTGTGATATAGAAGGTATCCTGCATATCACGTGCTGGGTGGTCTTTTGGCAAATTCATGCGCTCAAAGTTATAGTAGTCTTTCTCCACTTCAAATCCGTCAACGATTTGGAAGCCCATGCCCAAGAAAATATCTTCGATTTCTTCAGAAGTCTGGGTCAAGACATGGCGTTTTCCGACCTTAACCTGACGACCTGGCAAGGTTACATCAATAGTTTCTGAAGCTAGTTGCTGTTGGATTTTTGCTGCTGCAACCTTCTGAGCGGTTTCTTCAAAAGCAGCCGTCAGCACATCACGCACCTCATTGACCTGCTTACCAACGATTGGTTTCATATCGTCAGACAGGTCTTTCAAGCCTTTCAACAAGTCAGTCAAGGACCCTTTTTTACCCAAAACCGCGACACGCAGGTCTTGTAGTTCTTTCTCTCCTTGGTGCTGGATTTCTTTTAACTTTTCAAGTGTAGTTTGGCTTAATTCAGCCAACTGTTGTTCAATGTTTGACATAATTCCTCCAATAAAAAAACGCATGACACCACTCGTATCGGAGCGTTGTCACGCGGTACCATCCGTTTTCATCTGCTAGGCAGACCTTGTTTCTAAGTCCTTGTGTGAGTGAATTCGACCAACTTTCACTGATTGAGCTTGCAGTCACGGCTCAACTCCCTGGGCAGTTTCCATAGGTGTACTAGTCTCACAGACTTCTATTCAATTAAGAATATTCTATCAAAAATAAGAGTTTTTGGCAATTGATTTCTTTACTCATTCACTGCAATTTCCCCACTATGATAGTTGATACTGAGACCGCTCTGCACATTTGGAACGAACACATTGAACTCTAGACTACCATCTGCTGCTTTTGCCTCTAGATGGCTTCCGACAGGAACAAGGTCTTCACTCTCAGCATACACCAAGGTCACACGATAGCGGACACGCTTATTTTTATCCAAGGCCCGCCGAATTTGACTTTCAAAATAATTCTGCCCAGTTGAAGTTTGGTCGTTAGCTTGATTAGACCAGGCAGTTTGAACCGCTATGTTTTTGGGATTACTTGTTGAGGCATCAAATCCAGCAAGACCACCAATCAAGGCATAGCCTAAAAGATGTCCACGATCAACTGCATGATCATATTCCCCTGGCAAATCATGAATTTGGTGCCAGCCTGCAGGAGTCCATGACGTACGTCCATTACCTGTTGCTTCACGATCCTTATACTGACGTGTAGATTTGGCTAAAAGCGCATTGGCTACCGTTGGAACCGTTTCTCCCTGAACTGTCTTTGTCTTATTATCACCATAAGGCACACTGGCAACCGATGCATCTAAATCCGTTTGATTCCCGTTAATAATAAATGCTCCAGCGCCATTCCATTCAATCGAATTCCCCAGTTGCTTTTTTACATCTTCTGTCAATACCGAATTAACCAGTTCCTGACTAGGTGTGCCTTCACTTGCCTTAGACCGATTGACATAATAGGAATAATCAGCAACGTTACTGCTCTTGTTATCGCTTAAAAGATAGCCACCCGCTACTACAACAATCGTAGCCAATAAGCTGAGCAAACTCATTGCTTGTTTTTTTACATTTTTCTTCGCCATAAAATCCCCATTAAAAAAGTAGGACTAGCCTACTTTCCAGTAAATTTAGAAATGAAATCTTGCCATTTTTCTACCGATAGTATTGAAAACATATTGTCACCATCACCTACGACTCCGTATCCAACCATCAGTCCAAAGGCAAAGATTAAAATTGCAAACAGTAAAATTATCACTACAAAGAGTAAATTTTTACCCATATTGCCTAGATTTTCCTTATCCATTTTCAACTTCTCCACTCACACGTTCAATCGACGCACCTAAGGCAGCTAATTTTTCATGAAAACGATAATAACCACGATCCAAGTGGGTCAATTTCCCAACAATGGTTTGTCCTTCAGCAACCAATCCAGCTAAAATCAGGGCAGCGCTTGCTCGAAGGTCCGTAGACATCACTTCTGCACCTTGTAAAGGCTGACCACCTGTAATAATGGCTGTATCACGCAAAATCTCCGAATGCACATTCATACGGCGCATTTCTTCCAAGTGCTGGAAGCGATTTTCAAATACCGTTTCAATCATAGTTGATTCGCCCTTGGCAACTGCCATCAGAGCGGTAAATTGGGCCTGCATATCGGTCGGGAAGCCAGGGTGTGGTAAGGTTTTTACTGTTACAGGTTTGAGTTTGTCCACCTGTGAACGCACTCGAATCCCTTCTGCTTCTTCCGTTACTTCAACTCCCATTTCTATCATTTTAGAAATAAGCGGACGATTGTGCTCCCAGATAGCATCCTTAATCAAAACATCTCCACCGGTCATAGCAGCAGCTACCATAAATGTACCTGCTTCGATACGGTCTTGAACAACTTGATGCTCTGCTCCTACCAATTCTTCTACACCCGTAATGGTAATTGTCTCAGTACCTGCTCCCTTAACATTCGCACCCATCTTATTTAGAAAAATAGCCAAATCAACGATTTCAGGTTCGCGCGCAGCATTTTCAAGTATAGTCATACCATGAGCAAGCGTTGCTGCCATCATTAAATTTTGTGTCGCACCGACACTTGGAAAATCAAGATAAATATGAGCACCTTGCAAGGCCTCCGCACTGGCTTCAATGTAACCAGCCCGTTGCTTAATTCTTGCTCCCATCGCTTGTAGACCTTTCAAATGAAGATCAATTGGACGACTACCGATTGTACAACCACCTGGCATAGATACTTTCGCATAGCCATTACGAGCTAAAATTGGACCAAGAATGACAATGGATGCACGCATTTGACTAACATATTTATAGGGAGTTTCACTACCTAATTTTCCAGTCGCATCAACATCAATTGTCTTTGTTTCCTCGTCAAATTTTACACGAACACCCAAACCACGAACAACATTGTTCATTGTGAACACATCAGATAAAATCGGTACTTGTGTCAGCTGAGTCTGACCCTTACTTGCCAAAACTGTCGCTGCTAACAAGGGTAGAACTGCATTTTTTGCACCCTCAATCTCAACTTGACCTTTTAATCCAGATTGACTTCCTTTAACAATGATTGTTTCCATTCACTTCCCTCTTCTTAACCTATTAAAACATAGTTGCAAAAGAACGTCCAATTAGTAACAACTCTAAAAAGAAAGTTGAGACTAAATAACCTAATGCAATAGAAATAAATAATATCAGCATGTTGATTTTTGGCTGATTATCTCCCGTTACTTTTAACCATCGTGCCCAATCTACTGTCGTTATCAATAGATGATAACTTATATAGATAAAGAGTAGATGACTTATAAATTGCAAAATTGATTGTATCATATCTCCATTATATCATGAAATTAAAAAAAGGAACTGAACCAAGTTCAATCCCAATTTTATCAACGTTTCCCAACACGAATACGGTTGATTGCTCGTTGGAGGTTTTAGTAAACAATTATATCTATTTATTCCAGGTCGCTTACAATCATAGTTCAGTTCAGTAAAGAGATAATTTAGCCATACTCAATTTACAATCGCTATCCCCGTTTCCTTATCAAATAGATGGAGATGGTTTTCCAGTATTCTTACACTCACTTGTTCTCCAATAGAAAATGGCTCTAAGGAATCCGTTTTTACAACAATCTGAGTATCTGTAGCTGCAAGATGAATATGCAAGAAGGCATCATCTCCAAACATTTCATAAACTTCCACCCTGCCTTCTACTGCCTTAGAAATTGTTAAATCTCTGGATACAACAATATTATTCGGACGAATTCCTACGATTACTTGATTTCCTGCCATTTCACTATTGACTACCACTGTTTCCTTATCGCTAGTTAATAAGAGCAGCATTTGACCAACCTCAACTGCCAATCCTTGATCTGTTTCTAACAAGCTCCCTTCAATGAAATTCATCGGAGGGGTACCAATGAACCCTGCGACAAACAAATTTGCTGGATTGTGATAGAGATTCTGAGGAGTGTCAACCTGTTGAATCACACCGTCCTTCATCACTACAATCCTAGTTCCTAATGTCATAGCTTCCGTCTGGTCATGTGTTACATAAATAAATGTAGAGTCTAGTTGCTGATAAAGGTTGGCAATCTCCACTCTCATCTGGCCTCGTAGCTTTGCATCCAAATTTGATAATGGCTCATCCATTAGAAATAGTTTAGGCTGTCGAACCATTGCTCTGCCCATGGCCACCCGCTGCTTTTGTCCACCCGATAATTGAGATGGTTTTCTATTTAGGTACGGTGTTAAACTTAATACATCTGCAATTTCTGCTACCTTTTCTTTGATTTTTTGCTTCTTAAGTCCCTTGATTTTGAGACTATAGCCAATATTTTGGGCGACTGTCATATGCGGATATAAGGCATAATTTTGAAAAACCATCGCCATATCTCGGTCACTTGGACTGATATGGTTGATGGTTTCCCCATCCACCAGCAGTTCTCCCGAGGTAATATCTTCTAAACCTGCAATCATCCGTAAAGTCGTTGATTTTCCGCAACCAGAAGGACCCACAAAAATGATAAATTCTTTATCAGCTATCTCCAAGTTAAAATTATGGACAGCTATATGGTTGTCATAGGCCTTGACGATATTTCTTAATTCTATTTTTGCCACCTATATTTCCTCATTTCTTCTATCAATAAACTCTAACAACTCAGCTAAAGATGGAATAATCGTATCTGTATAGTGACTGAGCGACTTATACGTTCCTACCCCGCTTAACACTCCAATCGGTACCCCACCACCATTCAATGCAAAACGCATATCATTTGGCGTATCACCTACCACTGCAACTTCTTCACAAGTTAGTTGCCACTCCCTCAGTACATCTCGAAACAGACGCTCACTCGGTTTGATAGGGTGACCACTATCTGCTGTTGCACAATAACTGACATACTTCTCAATCGCAAGGCTTGATAAACAATCCTGTGTAGCATCCGAGTTATCTGTCGTAACTATACCGATTTTGATTTTCCTTTTTCTTAATTCTTCAAACAATACAAACATATCGGTAAACACAGGGTAGTCTGTGATGGTCTGGAAATGTTCTGAAAAATACCGTTCTAGCAACATCTGCAATGCCCCAATCTCCAGATTAGGTCGCTCTTTTTCAAGTATAACTGCTAAATCGGCAGCAATCTGTTCATAAGGTTTCCAAGCCAAGGCCCCTTCCGGATCAAGTACATCATTTTTGATACCAATTGCCTCCTCCAAAGGAAGTATGTTATCCATTGTAGGTGGAAGATCAAGGAAGGATAATAGATTTATCAGAACAGGCCTAACTGCTGGTTGCCAGACCTTGAAAAAATCAATTATAGTGCCATCTTTATCAAATAATATCCCTTTAATCATCCAGAAATTCCTAGCTTTTCTTTTGCCTGACGGAAGGTTCTTATATCAGGCACCCGATGGCCTTTCGTCAGGGCATTTCCATAGAACCTAAAATCACCATCTTGATTCGTAGCCCCAAACCGAATCCACTGGTAGGAGGCTTCATTCAGCGTAATCCGTCCAGAAACAGTATAGACTCCCTCAGTACTGACCTCGGTGGTGAGTTCGACTTTTTGGCCATCTATATAGCAAAATAGCAACGCCTCATCAAAATCCATTTTTAAGGAAAGCCTATAATCCAGAAATGCACATTCTGCATGAAGTTGATCACCGAAAGACAGCGTGCCAAGATTCACCTCTTCCGCACTTCGTTGAATAAATTCAAAGTCCAGACTACTGAAACGAGTGACATAAGCACGGCACTGTCTCAGTGCAGAGTAGAGATTATTTGGAGTAAGATTTTCCATATACACCCACGTTGCTGGATCCCCAGGTATGGATGAAAATTTCGAACTTGGATAGCGTTCCCCTTTCACCATATGAGAATCACTTCCACCGATTGCACAAATACGGTAACCTTGCGACCAGAATAAATCTGCCAACTCTACAGCTTGCTGATTGGCTAATCTTCCATTTGCATCTTCCTCTAGCTCATACGTTGGATCATTGATAATCTCAATACAATCCAACAAGTCTAAACTTAATGTATCATGAAGCCATTTCCAAAGATATAAGAAGGGATGGTTAATTGAAAACAACCAACCATTATCCTTGGCCTCAGCAATTAGCTCATCCAAGGCCTGCAACACATCTTCTTTTTGGTGAGCCAAAATCAGTGCATCCAACGATTCTGGCCGTTTTGTCAGTCCAAATAAATTAGCGTGACCCTGTCCTGTCGTAATTTCCATACCTGGTAAAACCATTAGGGATGTTTCAGGCCAACCAGTATGCAAAAGATTATGCTCGGTCGCAAGGTAAAAATCTAAGTTCTGCTCTTCAATGACCTTTTCTACAACCGACCGTGGCAAATCCCTTCCATCAGATAATTGGGTATGGGTATGAAAATCCCCCTTGTACCATTTCCTCCCTCTCTGGTAAATCTTGCTCGGTTCCAAAAAACTGTAGTTAAAATCCTCATCAACCCAGATTGGACCATCAATCATCTCCGTCTCATTTCTACCCTCAGAAAACTGAATTTCAAAACAGGAATGAATATGGCTTCCGTCGAAATATTTTCCATATTCCTGATTGAAAATAAATTCCAATGTCCATTGCCCAGAATTTATTTTTCCTGGAATGCCTCCAATGGTTGTATATTCTGCGGTCTCTCCTAAATAGATTGTCTTGCTACTGTGACCGAGTTGCTTTTGAAACCTTAATCGCCCATGATTGTCCCGAATCATTAAAATAACCAGCATGCTATAAGGAGTATCAATAGTATGTGTGAAACTAATTCCTGAACAATTCTGAGGAACAAAGAAGGTCCCTACTTGCTTGATTGGTACTTTATCATGCAATTCAAACATTAATGTATGGCTCATATATCACCCTTTTTTATTCATTCAATGTCTTATCCAACGCCTTTTGAGCTATTTTTTGAGCTTCGTCCAAGGCTTTTTGTGCTGGGATATTTTCTAATTCGACTTGATCTGCAGCAACAGTCAAGGCATCATAAATTGCTCCACCAGTCGGATCGATTGGAAGCACAGAACCGTGACTCGCCTGTGTAAATGGAACCAGTGCTTGAGGATGTTCTTTAACATACGAAAGATACTCTTCATTTGTAGCAATGCCCTTGTTTACTGCTACATAACCAACCTCCTTAGTCCATTGGATTTGATTTTCAATATTTGTGAAAAATTGAATAAATTCAAATGCTCCTGCTTTTTCCTGTTCGGTGGATGTTTCTACTACACTAAATAACAAGGCATCTGCAGCTGGTGCGGATGTCGAATCCTCATCCCATGCTGGTTGCTCCATCGCCTGGACAATATTAAAATCCAAATCAGCCTGATCACCAGATGAACCCGTATAACCACCAGCAATATTATTCAATACATCATCAATGGTTTTGTACCAGTACTCCCAACCTTGACCACCTGAATTGACAGCCATAATTTCATCATCATGAATCCAAGTTCTAAACGATTCCCAGACGCTAACCCATTCTTCAGAGTTAATCGTTACTGTTTTACCGTCTTCACTGAACATCTTCGCTCCATTACTTAGGGAAGCATCGATCAAGTTGTACGGTCCCCACATCGGCTCCCAGCCATATGTAAATTCTCCCGTGGCCTTAATGGCCTTAGCAGCTGCTGCCAAATCTTGCCATGTAGCAATCGAGTTTGGATCAATATTTGCCTTTTCAAATGCTGAAATATTATAATATAAAACCTGAGTTGTTCCATAAGCAGGCAGACCGAAGCGAGCACCCGACTCCGACACTCCCTGTTCTGCAAAAACTTCCAGATAATCCTCTTCCTTAACAGTCACATCTTCTGTCAGATAGGTATTCAAATCAGCGAGAAGCCCACTTTCATTCAATGTCCGTCCAGCACTTGGAGTGATTAACACCATATCTGGTGCAGCTTTACCAGCAATTCCAGCCTGCAATTTTTCGTAAGTTTCCCCATAATCTGCCTGGGTTACAGCTTTTACATGATAGGTATCTTGTGACGCATTGTACTCATCAATAATATCTTGAACAACATTAACAGCTGTTTTACCACCAGCATACCAGAACTCAACCTCAACCTTATTCCCCGCTTCTGAACCAGCAGAAGACTGCGAGTTGGTAGAGGAATTTGTCCCACATGCGGACAAAACAGATGAAGCAACAGTTGTCATTAATAATATGGACGCAATTTTCTTTTTCATAATAATTCCTTTATTCCTTTGTTCTATTTCTTAATAAGGCTATTAGCCCTTAACGCCAGTTTCTCCGCCAATCCCGTTGATAAACCATTTTTGCGTAAAAGCAAAAATTATCAAAATTGGTATAACAATAACGCTAGAAGCAGCCATCACTTTTGCCCACTCAGTTCCATAGGCACCGCCCTCTATAAAGAAGTGTCTCAACCCTTGTGAAACCAAGTATTTACTCGGATCATTTGTAATCAATGATGGCCACATATAGCTATTGTAAGCAGAGATAAAACTCATTAAAGCAAATGTTATAAAAGATGACTTTGTAACAGGACAGACAATCTCCCATAAGATTCTGAAATGTTTTGCCCCATCCATTCTAGCAGCCTCAACCAAAGCTTTTGGTACCTGCATGAAGGCTTGACGGAGTAAAAATATCCCAAAAATGCTTATCGTACTTGAGATAATTAGACCTGTAAATGTATTCAACATCCCCCCTTTTGATAAAATAATATAACTAGGAATATAAGTTGCTGCCACAGGTAGCATATAAGTTCCCATCACGACAACAAATATAAATTTCTGTCCTCGAAAGGATAAAAATACTAAGGCGTAGGCCAACATGGCGCCAGTTAATACTTGAAGAAATACAATCAACAGAGAGGTCCATAGGCTGTTGAGTATGTAGGTTAGAATGGGCGAATCAAATAAAATTTCCAGATAATTTGTTATTTGCGGTACTGTTGGGAAAAATTGACTACCATCTAGCACCTCTGACTTAGTTTTTAAGGAGCTAACCACCATCCATACAAACGGAAATACGGTATATAGCGAAATGGCGGTCAAAAGTAGGAAACAAATTCCTTGCTTCAGATAGTTTATATATAACTGATACCTTGTCTGCATTTCGTCCCCCTAGTAATGAACCCATTTTTTGGAAGTGAAAAACTGGATATACGATAATACCGCAGTTATAACTACCATAACAAGTGCGACTGCTGTCGCCTGACCCATCTTAAATTCTTCGAAACCTAATTGATAATACAAATATAATAAGGTTCTTGTACTCCCCGATGGACCACCTTGAGTTAGAATTTGAATCTGATCATAAGCTTGCAAAGAGTTTACCGTTGTAATAATCATCAAAAAGAAGGTTGTGGGCGAAATACAGGGTAGGGTCATATCAATAAAACGCCTCCAGGACTTGGCCCCATCTAAGCTACTAGCTTCATAGATTTCCTGCGGTACTTTTTCTAACGCAGATAAGTAAAAAATCATTGCGTAGCCCAAGCTTTTCCAAACTGTTACAATAATCACTGACAACATAGCAGTATCAGAACTCGCTATCCAATCCAATCCTGGCGAACCAAAAAATCCTAAAATCTGATTAGCAAATCCATCTTTCGGCTGAAATATCCATGTCCATACAATAGAAATAGCAACCGTTGGGGTAACCCATGGTGAGAATAATACAAACTTGAAAAATGAATTTCCTTTAAATGACTTCTGAAGTAATAAGGCCAGTAAGAGTCCGCCCATTAGAGTCGGTAATAATGTTCCAACCGTGAAAAGAAGCGTATGTTTTAATGCCTCATAAAATCGACTGTCACAGAATAAATCTCGGTAGTTCTCCCAAAAAATAACATCATAATCAGGAGTCATAAAATTCCAGTTGGTAAAACTTAACCACAGCGATCGAACAATTGGGTAAATCCAAAAAACAAACAATGGAATCATTGCTGGCAAAGTGAACAATAGAACGATGCCAAGAGATTTAAATTTGTCAATAGCTATTTGCTTCATAGAATATCAATACCCTCCTAAGTTAACCAAGATGGTTCCAAGTAAAATCAAAGCAACGCCACTTAAGCTAGGCCAAGATACATGTTCCCTATAGATACTGTAAGAGACTATGGTCGTTACAAGTATACCTATGCCACACCACAAGGCGTATGCCACTCCTAGATTAAGTGAAAGAATCGCCTTGGAAAAAGTATAATGACACACAACATAAGCAATTCCACAAATAAGTGATGGTCCTAAATTTGTAAATCCGTTAGTCTCCCGTAAATAAGATGTAGCAAACAGTTCTGCTATAATAGATATGACCAGATAAACAAAATTCATATATGCTCCTTTCAATAAACATACTCACATTCTACCGAACATTTGTAAATCAACTATGGGAATCAGGTAAATTTCTTGTAAATCACAAAGATTTTAAAGTAATCTGATAAAAAATTTACATTCCCTGAAATTTTTATCTCTAAGTGTCACTATTCAGTAAAACAATATAAGAGTCTGTTTTCACAGTTGGCACTTCCATCTAAGGTTAGTTTTTAAGCTACTCACCGTTCGTTTTTTTAAATACAGTCACTATTCCCTCAAAAAACAGCCTTGATGAGCGAAAAACTGTTCCTTACATCAAGTACCTTACTTGAAAATATAGGTTCCAATACTCACACGAAATCAAAACCAACTCTCTGCTACTGACCTGGATTATTAGCAAAAAAGTCCGTAACCGCCCAATAACAAGGTATATTGAAAAAGGATCCAAAGTCCTGTCGACTCTGGAACCTTTTTCTATTTACAT
>NZ_JBMVJB010000033.1:0-22823 GCF_049893425.1 Streptococcus sp. VTCC 12886
TGAAGTGGAAAACGAGCAACTCCTAATTGGAACTGCTCGTTTTTTTATTGTGAGAAGCTAGTTTTTGCCCAGCCTCAATTTTTCCGTATATTATCCTCTACATACGCTGCACGAGCTCCACCAATCAATTTTGGTCGGCTAGCAAGCGCCGTAACATGGGCTTGCCCAATTTCCCGAAGTATTGGTCTAACTGGAACCTGCACATGTTTGATATGCATGCCGATAGCCGTATCACCGATATCCACGCCTGCCTGAGCAGTAATAAATTCCACTTCTACTGGATCTTTCATATACTTGAAAGCTGCCAGCTGTCCAGAACCACCCGCATGAAGACTAGGCAAGACATTTACTATTTCCAAGTCTTTCTGAATTGCTAATTCTCTCTCCACGACTAAGGCACGATTGAGGTGTTCACAACCTTGGACTGCTAAATACATACCCTTTGGCTCCAGAATATCCAAAATCGTTTCAACAATCACCTCACCGACTTCCAGACTAGAGTTTTTGCCGATATGTCCACCGATTACTTCACTAGAGGACAGACCCAATACGAAAATCTGCCCTTTTTGAAGATTGCTAAGTTCTAAGACTTCCTCGACAATTTGCTGGGTTTGTTGTTTAATTTCGTTTAAAGACATCATTTATTGCACCAATTCTTTCTGCCGCCTGAGCTAGTAAATATCCCAGAACAAGACCTACTACATTTTGCAAGATATTTGCTACAAGACCCGTTACAGCATCTGCAACATTATACATTAAACTAGATGCTACAAAATAGCCGCCAACCATGGATACAGTCGCCAAAACAAGACCAATCAGCTGTTTCTTACCTTTCCAACCAGCAAAATAACCTTGTGCGCCATGAAAAACTAGACTAAAGAAAGCCCACTGTGGATAACCTAACAGAAAATCAATCAGGAGACCTGACAAACCTCCAACAATCGCTCCTTCTTTCTTGCCCAAATAAAAGGCTGTAAAGAAAATACCTACATCCAATAGCGTAACAAAACCTGTTGGAGTTGGCACATGAATAAAGGCCAAAACCAGGCTAAGCGCCGTCAAAATCGCTAACAAAACTACATCCTGTGTTTTCTTATTTCTCATATTGAACCACCCCATACTCATCAGACGTCTCGATTGCCCGGTAGACAAACTCTTTCGATAACCGAACAGCCTCTAAAGGATTCTTGCCAAGTAAAAGTTGACTGGCAATGCTTGAAGCAAAGGTACAGCCCGCACCGACATTATTACTGGTCAAAATTGGTGATTCCAACACCTCAATCGTTTGCCCATCATAATAAACATCTATTGCCTTATCTTTGTCTAAACGATTACCACCCTTAATCACCACATGTTTAGCCCCTAACTGGTACAAATCACGCGCTGCCTGCTTCATTTCTTCGACAGTTTGAATGTCTCTTTGAATCAATAGCTGAGCTTCTGCCAAGTTTGGAGTGATAATGGTCACATATGGGAAAAATTTCAAAAGTTCGTCACGTAATTGGCTAACCTCTGTATCATGCGTTTCCTTGCAGACAAAAACAGGATCTAGCACCACAGGAATATCTTGGTGGGCCTGAATGACTTCCAAAGCCTGCTCTGCAATTTCAACATTTGGAAGAAGTCCAATCTTAATTGCTGAGAACGGAACGTTCTTCAAGCTAGTAAGCTGATGAGCAAAAATAGTCGAATCCGTAGGAAATACTTCGAATCCCTTCTCTGTCATAGCTGTCAAACAGGTGACGGCAACAAAGCCATGCAATTTATGAACAGTATAGGTTGTTAAATCTGCATGGAGTCCACCACCGCTAAAAATATCATTACCTGAAAGCGCCAAAATATAATTAGTCTTCATAAATAATCTCCTTTAAATACAAGCCATTACCAGCAGCAGTAGGTCCAGCCAAATCGCGATTTTTTTCTTCCAAAATTCTCTTGATTTGGTGAACAGGCATGCGACCATTCCCAATTTTTAGGAGGGTGCCCACCATATTTCGAACCTGCTTATATAAAAAGCCATTGCCCGAAAAAGTAAAAATCAAAAATTGTCGTCGCTGGTCATATTCTAGTGTTGCAGACGTGATGGTTCGCACCTTATTTTCTACTGAAGTCCCAGAAGCTGTAAAACCAGTGAAATCATGTGTCCCCTCTAAGTCTTTGATGGCTTCTCTGATCAAAGAAAGGTCCAGATCATAAGGATAAAAGGTAGCATAATGCCGCATCATGGGATTTTTAGGTCGACCGATATCCACTAGAAATTCGTAAGTTTTACTATGTTTGGCATAACGACAATGAAAATCATCCGCTACCTGCTCCACCTTGACCACATCGATATCCTCCGGAGTTTGCGTATCTAGGGCAAAGCGAAGCCTTTCCTCATCTCGAGTCCCCAGCAAGTCAAAATGTATCACCTGGCCATAAGCATGCACACCTGCATCTGTCCGACCTGCACCATGCACTGTTACTGAGTGCCCACTGTTCAACCGTTTCAAGGTTTTCTCGATTTCTTCCTGAACTGTCCGAGCATGAGGCTGACGTTGAAAACCAGAAAAATCATGCCCATCGTAGGAAATAATTGCTTTATATCTTGTCATGTTCTGATTGTAGCATAGGTGTGTAGGATGAACAATACAAAAAAAACTCAACTGTCCTATCACAGATTAATACTCAATGAAAATCAAAATCAGATTAACTCCAAGAGAGTATTCCTATTGCGCAGTCTTATTTAACAGAAGAAGTTTTTAGCGACAATGCAGTAATTCAAACTTATCGAAAAGCCTATCAAGCATTTAAAACTAAGAAAAGGGCTCGTTTTAGTATTGAAGCACTGCTGAAACGACCTAGTGGCGGAACGCCTATCCGTAGCGTCAATCCCCTAGTAGTAGAAATTTACAACGCAGCCAGCCTCCGATATGCCCTCCCCGTAGGAGCTGAAGACATGGACCGTTTTGTGGGAGATTTGCAGCTGACAATCACCGATGGCGGGGATGAATTTTATCTGATTGGAGACGACTGCAACCAACCAACACTTCCTGGTGAACTCTGTTATAAAGATGATGCGGGGGCCTTCTGCCGCTGTTTTAATTGGCGTGATGGGGAGCGCACTATGATTACCAATCAGACACAAAATGCCTTCTTGGTGATTGAACTACTCGATGACAGTAGAGAACAAGCATTTCGAGAAGCTCTGGACTTTATTCAACAAGCAGCTACTCTACACCTAGGTGCCTCTGTTGAACAACAAATCGTAACACTTCAGGAACCGCGCATTACAATAAATTAGGTTGCTCACTTCGTCCACAACCGAGTCCATCGTTGACACCTCTTGTAAAAAGGATTATAATGAAATTCACTTGATTAGAATTATTCTTAAAGAGGGGAGGAGGTACGAATGGAATTACACTCTCATCTTAATGCAGAACACCAGACCGCCTTTGAACATGTTATTCAACATCTGAAAGAAAAAAGAATTCGGATAACCGAAACCAGGAAAGCTGTTGTTGCCTATATCATTGAAAGCGACGATCATCCTAGTGCGGAGATGATTTATTTGGATCTTTTACCTAACTATCCGAATATGAGCTTAGCGACAGTATACAATAACCTCAAGGTTTTATTAGAAGAAGGTTTTGTTACTGAACTGAAACGTGCAAATGACACTACCACCTACTATGATTTCATGGGACACGAACACCTCAATGTTATTTGTGAAAAATGTGGAAAAATCACGGACTTTATGGATGTGGAAATTCCTAGCCTCAAGAAAGAAGCACATGAGCAAACTGGCTATAAAATAACTAAAGAAGTCTTATCTATTTATGGAATTTGTCCAGAATGCCAACAGCTTTAAAAAAAATAGTGAAGTGACCGAATCGCACTTCTCATTCAGACAAGCATTGTAATGATGTTTGTTTTTTGTTTTCACCAATCATCTTTGCCGAAAATATTAGAATTATCAGAATTTTGTTATTTATAATCATTATAATTAAGCTTGACAATTTAATTATAACCGGTATAATTAAATCATAAATAATAATTATTCTAATTAAGGAACTACGATTATGAAACTAATAACCCTTTTTAAAAACAATATACATATTCTAACGACCAGTCTTTGCCTACTCTTTATTTTGATTGGTGTCTTGTTACTTCAGATTGATCTAGAACCATTTGCTGCACCAGCATTCATTCTAGCTTTTCTAATCGGTGGGTATCAGTCCGCTAAAGATGGTCTTTCTGAACTTATTTTTGATAAACATTTATCAGTTGATGTTCTGATGATTTTAGCTGCTATTGGATCTGGTATTATTGGTTACTGGATGGAGGGAGCACTTCTCATCTTTATCTTCTCTCTTTCAAATACTTTGGAAGAATTGGCGATGGAAAAAAGTAGAAATGCCATCGCTTCACTGATGAACATGACACCACCCACAGCTCGTAAAATCGAAGAGAATGGGGACATTACAGTTTTAGAAACAGCAGATATTCACATAGGTGATTTCTTACAGGTTCGTAAAGGGGACACTGTTCCCTTGGACGGACGGTTGATGAGCAATCAATCTATTTTTGATGAGTCAATGATTACTGGTGAGCCTTTGCCTGCTGAAAAATTGATGGGCGCCACAGTTATCGGCGGAACCATTAACCAAGGTCCAACTGTCACCGTTCAAGTTACAGCTGAAAAAGGTGATGCTTTGTTTGACAAAATTGTTCAGATGGTTGAAAATGCACAGGAATCAAAGTCTAAAACGGCTACTTTCATTGAAAATATGGAAGATACCTATGTCAAAGTTGTACTTGTAGCAGTTCCCATTTTCATTCTCTTTGTACACTTTGCATTAGGATGGGACTGGTTGAATTCCTTCTATCGTGGTATGATTCTGTTAACCATTACATCCCCATGTGCACTGGTCGCTAGCTCTTCACCTGCGACACTTTCTGCCATAAGCCGTGCGGCGCGCAAGGGCATGATTATCAAAGGCGGTGATATTGCGGATAACATCGCAAATTTAGAAGCCATTGTTTTCGATAAAACAGGTACATTAACCATTGGGAAACCAGAAGTTGTCGGGGCAACCTATCTTGGCGATGAAAACCTAATCAATGAAATTGTTCAAGCAGTTGAAAAACAATCTAGCCATCCTATCGCTCAAGCTCTTCAGAACTATACCGTTGACAGCTCCTCTATTGTCCTCCAAAACCTTAAAGACCTAACTGGTAAAGGATTGGAAGCCGAGTACGAGGGAAATCGCTGGAAAATCGGTAAATATGGCTTTGTGGTAGAAACGCTGGTCAAACCACTTTCTACTGACTTGATTAAACACATTGATCAAGCAGAAGGCACGGGTAAAACGTTGGTCTATGTCAGCCAAAACGATCAACTAATGGCTATCTTTTTTATTGAGGATCGTGTAAAACCAGAGACTAAAACCCTGATAAGTCAATTGAAGGACATGGGAGTAACGCCTATACTCCTAACTGGGGACCAAGAAAAGACAGCTCGATATGTAGCTAGTCAAGTCGGTATCGAACGCGTCATTGCCAATTGCCTACCAACCGATAAGGCCTCAATCATCCAAGAGTTGCAAAAAGAGTTTGCTTCCGTTGGTATGGTTGGAGATGGGATTAACGATGCCCCAGCTCTTGCTCAAGCTAATGTCAGCTACGCTATGGGAAGCGGTACAGATATTGCGATGGAATCAGCGGATATTGTTCTCATGGAAGACTTGACTCGGATTCCGTATTCTATCCGCCTATCTAAAAAAATGCGTGGAATTATCAAACAAAATATCATTTTTGCCCTCTCAGTCATCGCAGTTCTCATCATCTCTAACCTCTTCCAATCAATTAATCTCCCACTCGGAGTAGTTGGTCATGAAGGCTCCACAATTCTTGTGATTTTGAATGGACTGAGACTCCTGTATTTTAAATAGCATAGTTGAATAAATTAGCTTTCAAACAAGGAACTGAGGTGCAGGCCGAAAGTAACGACTCATCAAAGTTATACTCAATGAAAATCAAAAGTAGTCTAGCTTCAACTATCTGGGAAACAGTTGAAGGCTGGAAAATATAGAGAATTGTGTTCTCGTCATTGAGCAGAAGACAGAGCTCTATTACTTTCTTGTTTCAAGGTAATAGGTTGAAAAGCTCCGCTGGAGCTTTTCACTCATTAAGGCTCTTGATAAAAGATAATTTTGGTTTTCGAAGAGTATTCATTCAAATGTCTATAAAAAATCCCTAGTAAAACATGCGTATTTACTAGGGATTTTTCATATTTTATATTAATAGGTTGCTAATCGTTTTTCTAAATGGACTTGTCCAACCGCATAGAGGGTACAAATAATCCAGTAGATAAGAGCCACACAGATATAGACTGTCATATAATCAGACTTGGCTCCTCCGACAATTTTTGCCTTATTGAAAATCTCCGGAACCGTAATCATAGCAGTTAGGGAAGTACTCTTCACCATGTCTAATAAAACATTACTTAGAGGTGGAAGAGCAATCCGAAAGGCTTGAGGAATGATGATTTTTCGGTAAATCACGTTTGTTCTCAAGCCAAGCGACTTTGCTGCCTCCCATTGTCCTTTATCTATTGCTGAAAGAGATGCACGAATAATTTCAGAAATATAGGCACTAGACATAGAGGTAAAGGCAATGATAGAGGCAGAAATTGCATCCAATTGTATTCCCATAAATGGGAGACCAAAGTAAATGAAGAAGAGAAGAACCATAAGTGGGATGCCACGCATGAGTGAGATATGCAGCATAGCTAACCAGCGTAATGGGGTAATCTTGGACATTCGTAACAATGCGACGAAAAAGCCACAAAAAGTTCCTAATGCAAATCCAATCAATGACAGGGAAAGTGTATAAGGTAAGCCTTCCAGAATCTGCGGGATTGCCTCCCATGCAATTTCTGCATTAAATACTGCCTGCCAATTGATATTCATCTTTTCCTCTCTTTTCTTAAAACCTTAAATTGAAACTTAACAATGATCAACATCGACAAGATTGTTGAAGGTTAGCTACTTTGATTTTCATTGAGAATTACTCTACATCGATAACTGGCAATTCATCCGCATTTTCAACTGGCACTGTCAAGTCTTGACCACCATAGTATTTCTCAGAGATAGCTTTTAAGGTCCCATCTGCTTTCATAGCCTCTATGGTTTCATCCAGTTTTTCTTTCAAACTATCATCGGATTTGCTCATCACAATCCCTTGTTCTGTTGGGTTGTATTGGGCATCTCCCATTTTTACTTTAATGTCCGGGAAGTTCGATTTCACCCATTGAATCGCCATAACCTGAGTGAAGTAGTCATTTGGAATAAAATCTGTACGACCTGTCGATACATCGCGGAGATACACATCATTTGTCACATTGTCATAAATAACTGGCTCTGCACCTTGTTTCTCAGCAATTTTCATATACTGAGTACCAGCTCCACCACCTGCTTTTTTACCAGCCCAGTCACTTAAGTCTGCAGCTTCAATACCAGAAGATCCATCTTCACGAACGATGTAGCCGCCAACTGAATACTTGTAAGGGATAGAGAAGTTGTACTTTTCCTTACGTGCTTCTAATATATCAAAGTTATTCACAGAAATATCTACCTTGCCACTATCTACAGCAGTGAATGCTTCTGCTACACCAATTTCTTGATATTCGATTTCAAGATCCAATCGCTTACCGATTTCGTTGATCATGTCAATTTCATAACCAACTAGTTCCTTATTATCATTATAGTATGACGTTGGGAACAAAGTACCTGGTGTTGCTACTTTCAATACACCAGCTTCTTGCACTTTTTCCCACTGCGTTTGTTCAGCAGAGGAACTATTTGTGTTCGAACTACTACTCGAGCATGCTGACAATGCTAGAGCAGAAACCAGAAGCGCTGAGGCTAAAACTTTTTTCAACATAAACAATCTCCTTTGGAGCCATTGCCCCTATAATCTTTTTTAGGTGTTACCTCACCAACTTTTATAGGTTAACATTTAGAAATCGTTTTTGCAAATAATTGAACCGAAAAATGTATTCCCTTACATTTCCCAACACTTTGAGACCTCCAGAGTTTCAGCCACTTGAAGTAAGATATCTTCCCTTCCTTTTGCAGCTGTCAATTGAACACCGATTGGTAGCCCATTTTTAGTGTGGTAGGTTGGTAAGCTGATTGATGGTTGACCTGTAATATTGGCTTGTTGGGTAAACGGTGTCCATGCTAAACTATCCTCGAACATGTCCCAAATTAACTGTTGTTGTTCCGACATTGATAATTCTTGCGAATGCAATAAGCGATTTACCATCTGATCTGTGGGAATAAATTGCTCTAAGGTTGGTGCAACATCTGCTACTGTTGGTGTCAACAATAGATCATAGGATTCATGAAAAGTTGCCATTTTTGCACTGTATTGGTCCCAATCTTGCAAGACTTTAGAGTAAAGTTTTGCTGGAATAGTTTGTCCACTTTGATAGATAGCCCATGTCATTGGTTCCATATCCTCCACCGTCATCGGCCGTCCGATAAATGCTTCAATATCGTCAAACATTTGGGCAGTCTCCACGCTATTCATGATATAATAGGCTTTCATCACCTCAATGCCATCTAAAATTGGTGTTTTTAGCTCTTCCACCTCGTATCCAAGCGCCTCTAATTGTGGTAAAAGCTGGATAACAGCATCTTTTGCATCGTTTGAAACCAACGTTCCAATTGGAGATTGAAGGCTAAAAGCGATTTTAATCGGCTTTGTCATCGGACAAAACAGGGAATCTTTGACTAAAGGAGCAAGTGGAAAGGGAGCATCAACCTGATAGGTTTGTAAGTGAAAAAGAAGGCGCTTGGTATCTCTTATCGATCTGGTCAATGCAAAATTGCTGGAAGCACCCTGCCAACCACGATAGGAAGAAGGTCCTACAGGAACTCGTCCTCTACTTGGTTTGAGCCCAATCAAGGCATTAAATGAAGCAGGAATTCGAATGGATCCTCCTCCATCAGAAGCTGCCGCAATTGAGACCATTCCTGAAGCAACTGCTGCAGCTGCACCACCACTAGACCCTCCTGCATTTCGTGTCCTATCAAGTGGTAACCTTACAGGTCCATGAAGATTTGAATCAGAAATATTTTTAAAACCAAATTCAGGTGTGTTTGTGCGCCCCAAGATAAGGAAACCCATATTTTTAAGGGCTTGTACAAAATAATCTGTTTGGCTAGCAATGCTAGCTTTAAACAATCGTGATCCAGATGTAGAAGGTTGACCACTTTCATTTTGCCCCAAATCCTTCAATAGGAGAGGAACACCCAAGAATGGTTTATCTTCATCACCATGACGATCAAGGTTATCTGCTTCAGCTAAGGCAGTTTCATACTGTTTTGAGACAACAGCATTATAAAGAGGATTCAATTTCTCAATGGTTTGGATCGCATCCTCAACTAATTCTCTTGAAGAAATTCGTTTTTCTCTAATTGCTTGGGACATGGCTGTCGCATCTTTAAATTCCATTTGTTACCTCACTTCTCCCTTTAAGGGTAACATGGATAGAAAAAATCAGCAAGTATTCCTTACTGATTTTTCCAATTATAAGTCATCAAGTGCATCTTTTACTTTATCAAAGAAGCCTTTTTTCTGTGGTTTTACATCAATATTCGAAGCTCTGGCGAATTCTTTTAGAGCGGCTTTTTGACGATCGTTTAATCCTGTCGGAGTCACAACATTGACGGTAACATACTGATCGCCCATCGCTCCACCACGAATGCTAGGCGCACCTTTTCCTTTTAGACGGAATGTTTTACCAGTCTGGGTACCTTCTGGAATAACCAAGTCAACATCACCGTGAACAGTTGGTACATGAACAGTGTCACCTAAAGCTGCCTGAACAAAGTTCAGATTCAATTTATAGTGAATCGTTGTTCCCTCACGCTCAAACTTGTCTGAGGCTTGAACCTGGATGACTACATAAAGATCTCCATAAGGACCTCCATTAAAACCAGCTTCCCCTTGACCTGCCAAACGAATACGTTGACCTGATTCAACACCCGCAGGAACTTTAACTGTTACTGTATGAGCTTGTTTTTCACGACCAGTACCATGACAAGTCGTACATGGGTCTTTGATTTGTTTCCCACGACCGTGACAGACATCACAAGTTATTTGGCGACGCATGGTTCCAAGAGGTGTTTGTGTATCCACATTAATGACACCAGAACCATGACAGCGACCACAGGTTACTGGACTAGTTCCAGGTTTTGCACCAGAACCTGAACAGGTCCGGCAGGTTGCTTCACGATTGTAGGAAATTTCTCGTTCCACACCAAAAATCGCTTCTTCAAATTTCAAGTTGACTACATACTGCAAATCATCCCCTTGACGAGGTGCATTAGGATTACGGCTTGTACCGCCTCCACCAAAGAAGCTTGAGAAGATATCTTCAAAACCGCCGAAACCAGCTCCATCAAATCCACCAAAACCACCTGCTCCACCACCGAAGCCACCATTGGCTCCTGCAGGACCATATTGGTCATAGGCAGTCCGTTTTTGAGGGTCGCTCAAAGTTTCATAAGCCTCTTGAACTTCCTTATATTTATCCTCCGCACCCGGATCCTTATTAATGTCTGGATGGTATTTTTTTGAAAGCTTCCGATATGCTTTTTTTATCTCGTCCTGAGAAGCATCCTTAGAAACGCCCAGACGATCGTAAAATTCTGTATTGTTCATATAAGATACCAAGGGCGTTAAGCGGACATAGCCAAAATAGGAGTTTTGACGCAGGACGACATCGTCCTAGGAAAAACTATCTTTTTGGCACAGTCCGTAGCCCGTGTTCGATTACGAACACTTTCCTTTCTATGAAGATATTAAGCCGTTAAGCGACTCAAAGAAAAATAGGAAACTATCCGACGATGCCTCGCATCTAAGCAAAGTTTATCTTTTTTCACAGAGTCCTAGGCGTATTCAATTCTGTAAAAGTTAGAATGCTATTTACCCAAAAACAGAGGCTGGGTTGCAACCTCTGTGATTGGAAATTTTATTGAAGAATAATTTCTATTCTCGAAAAGATAAGAACTGAGTTCGAGCTAAGAACTTCGGAAAAAAGATAACTTTCCAAATTCTAGATACTCAAAAAAATTCAAGACTAGGCTAGGCAAGTGGACGAAGATTGAACTAGAGTTCATCGAGGAGAGCTAACAAAGCCTAGTGAAGAATTCCGTGGCTCGGGATAAAACAATCCCCGGACCAACTGCTCGTTTCTGAATTTCTATTCTCGAGAAGATGAGAACTGAGTTCGAGCTAAGAACTTCGGAAAAAAGATAACTTTCCTTGAATGCAAGCATTCAGCGTCAAGTTCCTATTTTTCTGTCGTTCTTTTAACGCTCTCACATCTTATTTTTCAGTGAATTCACCGTCAACAACGTCATCACCATTGTTGTTTGATGAATCAGCTGATTGAGCACCTTGTGCTGCTTGTTGAGCTGTAGCAGCTTGTTCGTACATTTTAACAGCAAGTGCTTGAGCTTTTTCGTTGAGGTTTTCAAGTTTAGCCTTCATGTCGTCCAAGTTGTTAGCTTCTTGGGCTGCTTTCAACTCATCAAGAGCTGCTTGGGCTTGGTCGCGTTCTGCGTCAAAGCCTTTGCCTTCAGTTTCTTTAAGAGTTTTCTCAGTCGCAAAGATTGCTTGGTCAACATCGTTACGAAGATCCACTTCCTCCTTACGTTTCTTATCTGCTTCAGCGTTTGCTTCTGCATCTTTCATCATGCGGTCGATTTCTTCTTCTGTCAAACCTGAGTTAGACTGGATAACGATGGTTTGTTCTTTTTGTGTACCAAGGTCTTTAGCTTTTACAGAAACAATACCGTTCTTATCGATATCAAATGTTACTTCGATTTGTGGAATACCACGAGGTGCTGCAGGGATGTCAGTCAATTGGAAGCGACCAAGAGTCTTGTTGTCCGCTGCCATTGGGCGCTCACCTTGAAGCACGTGGATGTCAACGGCTGGCTGGTTGTCTGCAGCAGTTGAGAAGACTTGTGATTTAGAAGTTGGGATAGTTGTGTTACGCTCGATGAGTTTTGTAAATACACCACCCATTGTTTCAATACCAAGTGATAATGGTGTTACGTCAAGAAGGACAACGTCTTTCACATCACCAGTGATAACACCACCTTGGATTGCCGCACCCATAGCAACGACTTCGTCAGGGTTTACAGATTTGTTTGGCTCTTTACCAGTTTCAGCCTTAACAGCTTCTACAACAGCTGGGATACGAGTTGAACCACCGACAAGAATCACTTCGTCAATTTCTGACAAGCTAAGGCCTGCATCTGAAAGGGCTTGACGAACTGGAGTCTTCGTGCGTTCTACAAGATCGTAAGTCAATTCGTCAAATTTTGCACGAGTCAATGTCATTTCCAAGTGAAGCGGACCTGCTGCACCTGCAGTGATAAACGGCAAGCTGATTTGAGTTGAAGTGACACCTGAAAGATCTTTCTTCGCTTTTTCAGCTGCATCTTTCAAACGTTGAAGAGCCATTTTGTCTGCTGACAAGTCGATGCCATTTTCTTTCTTGAATTCTGCAACCATGTGGTCGATGATTTTTTGGTCAAAATCGTCACCACCAAGTTTGTTGTCACCTGCTGTAGCAAGTACGTCAAAGACACCGTCACCAAGTTCAAGGATAGACACGTCGAAAGTACCACCGCCAAGGTCGAATACCAAGATTTTCTCATCTTTGTCAGTCTTGTCCAAACCGTAAGCAAGGGCTGCTGCAGTTGGCTCGTTGACGATACGTTCTACTTCAAGACCAGCGATTTTACCAGCATCTTTGGTTGCTTGACGTTGAGCATCGTTGAAGTAAGCAGGAACAGTGATAACAGCTTTAGTTACTTTTTCACCAAGGTATTCTTCAGCGTAGCCTTTCAAGTATTGAAGAATCATAGCTGAGATTTCTTGTGGTGTGTATTCTTTACCGTTTGCTGAAACTTTTTCAGAAGTTCCCATTTTTGATTTGATAGAGATGATAGTATCTGGGTTGGTTACTGCTTGGCGTTTTGCCGCATCACCAACGATGATTTCACCATTTTTGAAAGACACAACAGACGGAGTTGTGCGGTTTCCTTCTGGGTTTGCGATGATTTTTGGTTCAGTTCCTTCAAGAACTGCAACTGCTGAGTTTGTTGTACCTAAGTCAATACCGATAATTTTAGACATATGATTTACCTCTTTTTAATTTACTTTCTTTTCAATTAGTTTAACGACATCTCGGTCAGGTTTCTTTTTTGGAAAATAGCAGAGCGACTATTCTGATACCACCACCATAGCCGCTCTCAACAGACGTTCATGCAACTTGTAGCCTTTTTGTAATACTTGTGCGATGTGTTCTGCTGGGCAGTCGTCTGTGGCTGGGACTGTTTGAATAGCCATATGAAGATTTGGGTCAAAGACATCTGTAGCGACTTCTTCCACCCCTTCTTCTTTGAGGGCTTGAATCAAGCTTTCCTGTACCATTTCCAAGCCTTTTTTGACATCTTCTGTCAAGCCTTCGACTTGAAGGGCACGTTCCAAGTTATCCAAGCTTGGCAAGATTTTCTTAGCTAAATCTTGCGAACGGTAACGTTGAATAGTTTGACGTTCTTCGTTCGCGCGACGTAGAATATTTTGCATTTCAGCGTGGGCACGGAGGTATTTGTTTTCAAATTCCTCTGCACGCTCATTTGCCAAATCCAATTCTGATTTTTCAGGAGTTTCCACAACTTCTTCTGTTGTTTCAACCTCTTCTACGATTTCTTCATTTTTGATTTCTTCTGACAAGTTGTTCACCTCTTCATTTTCTATTATTACTTTGACAAATAATGAATTGAGTTCGGGCTAGAAACTCAGAAAAAAGATAGATTTCCTTGCGTCTGATGACACCGCGTCAATCTCCTATTTTTCAATCGTTTCCTTCACGCCGTCACATCTTAATTGACTTCATAATGATTACTACTTAAATATCTGTAGTAATCAGTTAATTTCATAAATAGGACGCGGCTGATGATGTTGATTATACTCATCTGCCTACGATAGTCCATGTCAATAGGACCAAGCAAACTCATCTGAGCCATACCCCGATAGGGGATAGGAAAGCGATGATGAATCACCGTTATGTCTGCAAGAGCTGAATCTCTGTGCTCGGCTATCACAATGCTGGACTGCTGATTCGGTGCCAATCCTTGTCGTAGTTCTGACGCCAGAAGTTGTGGGCTATCCAATAATTGGTAGGTAGCAAGATTTCCATAAGTTAGCGAAGCAACTTTGCCACTAATAAAGACTGTTTCTTGAAATAAGTTGGAAAAAATGTAATCCATCAAATCTAAGACATTGTCCGTTGTAGTAAAGTATCGCTGTACCACTTGAGGTATTTCCGTCCGCAGTTTATAGTGAATAGACAGAACTGTCTGTCCAACAAATCGTTCATCAACTAGGCGTCTTAGTACTTCCAAATCCCTTGATAAAAAGTTCTTCGGAATCGCAAATTGGACAGTGACTGGCTTGCACTGATCTAGTGTCAAAACTGCCAAAGCATCGTGATTACTTAGCTGTACTATGTCAAAGGAAGTCAACTGTTGACTGGTCGGCTCCACATCTAAAATAACTGATGTGTATTCTGTCAAATCTGCTAAAACCTGACTGGCCCGCTCCAATATATCTTCTAGTTTAAAAGCTTCAAAATCGAAAGCCTTAACTATCTGATAGACATCTTCCTCGTCAATATACTCTAAATTCTCTAAATTCAGTGAATGATTTACAAAATATTGAAAACCAGCTCGACTCGGTATCCGTCCACTAGACGTGTGTGCTTTTTCCAAAAGGCCTAATTGCTCTAACTTAGCCATATCATTTCGAATCGTTGCTGAGCTAGAAGAAATCATCCCCTGCAAAGCCTTAGAACCAACTGGCTCATGATGGCGCGTAAACAATTCAACAATCAGATTCAAAATATCATTTTGACGTTGGGTAATCATCTTCGCTCCTTTCATGAGAATGATATATTCATTTTTAGCACTCTCTTATAATGAGTGCTAAACTATATACTCCTATTATACGCTGAAAAAATGAATTGTCAAGAGAAAAAGACAAAAATTTAGCACTCTTTTGCTTAGAGTGCTAAAAATCAGTCTGAGGACCTAGTTACTCTTTACCATACGATAAAAACGCAGGCCAAGTACGGTCAAGAGGGGCAAGTAGATAGAGGAAATAACTACAGCCAAGATTGGACTGTGGATAAGAAAGGTCGGCAAAGTCAAACAATATATAGCCAAACTCAGGAGATAACGCCTTTTGAAAATGCGTCCTACCATAGCCTTCTTGGTCTTTAAATCACTGTATAATTCTGTATCTCCTACTCCAGCTTTTCGAAAGATACCGAAGTGATTGCAATCTGTGACATGTTCCCAACCATAGTCACGATACATCTGTTCATAAACCGATTGCTCTTCCTTCTTTTCTGGCCGAAAATCCAGTTGATAGACCACATTTTCTGGTGGGCACTCTTCAAATATATACCACATCCCCATTCGGATTGCGACCAATTTCCACCCCGCATTGTGCATGCCTGTGAGATAAGCCGCTTCCTGTTCAAAATCTGTGATAAAAAATACTTTACATTCTATCTTAGTTTCCATAACTTTCCGCCTTACTATTTCGATAAAGTCGTTCAATTCTAGCCAATTCTATATCTAGAATTTCTCGACCTGTTGCTGTTATTTGGTAAAACTTTCGCTTGTCTTCTTCTCTGACAAAGGCAATCAAGCCATCCTTTTCCATTTTCGATAGGGTGCCGTACATGGTTCCGGGGCTAATCACGACTTGACCTGCCGTGACTTCCTTAGTCTTCTGTGTAATATCGTAACCATGTCGTTCCTGCTGTAAATGAAAGAGAATATAGAAGGCTGTCTCTGTCATGGGAACATAGACTCGTTTTAATTTGTCATTCATAAGACTCCTTTCGCAATGCTATATATCGCACTTCGATATATAGCATCTCGATATATATGTCAAGAAAAAATCAGAGATGAAACTCTGATTCTTTCGTCATTTCCCTTGAGCTATTAATTCTGCTCCTCGTTGGCGATAGGACATGTCCCCAAATGATTCAATGGTGAATGAGCCATTCTCATACTTGAGAACTGTAATTGAGCCATTATCCAATACAACATCTGCCCCCCTCTCTGGGTCGAGTAGATGAGCGAGTGTGGCTATCGTCATACCATGACTAACAACCAAGGCATTTCCTCCACCTTGCTTTTCCAAGTCTTGAGCAATAGATTCAAAACCTGTCAAAATACGATTGCTAAGCACTTCCCATGATTCAGACCAACCAGCTGTGTCTGCTTCTTGAATCCCTGTCGCTATTTCTGCAAATGACATTCCATTCGTATCCACAGTTCCTTTCAAGCGAGGAAGAACTCCTTGAAATAGTTCTGCATCATACATACCCTCAAAACTACCAAAACACCATTCTCGAATGCGTTTATCCTGATAATATGGAATTTTCCCTAATTTTTCCAATTCCCGCAAAGCAATGGTCATCGTTTGAACTGTTCGTCCCAAGTCGCTTGACACAGCTAATTTGAAATCGACTCCGGTATCTTTCAGTCCAAGCCCTAACTCACGAATACCTTCTTCTCCCTTTTTGGTAAGAGGCGTATCACACCAACCTTGTACCCGACCAATTGTATTAAACATCGTTTTTCCATGACGGGAAATGTATAATCTTACGTCTGCCATAGTATTCTCCTTATCATTTCTTAATAGTATAACAAAAAAACCGACTGTTTGGGCAATCGGTCTACGTTTTTTAATTCTTAAAACTATGAATTGGCGCAGGAATCTGACCACCTCGGTTGATAAAATCAACAGAAGATGCTTGGTTAACTTTCATAACAGGAGCTGTTCCTAGAAGACCTCCAAATTCGATCAAATCACCTTCCTTGCCTAATGGGATAATACGGACTGCTGTTGTTTTTTGATTAATTACCCCAATGGCTGCCTCATCTGCAATCATTGCTGCAATGGTTTCAGCTGGAGTCGTTTCTGGAATAGCAATCATGTCCAAACCGACAGAACAAATCGCAGTCATAGCTTCTAATTTTTCAAGATTGAGCGATCCACTTTGTACCGCTGCAATCATCCCTTCATCTTCAGATACAGGAATGAATGCGCCTGATAAACCACCTACTTGGTTACAAGCCATAACGCCACCTTTTTTCACCGCGTCATTTAGTAAAGCTAGTGCAGCTGTTGTTCCATGTGTGCCAACGGTTTCCAATCCCATTTCCTCCAAGACACGCGCAACAGAGTCCCCGACAGCAGGTGTTGGAGCAAGTGAGAGGTCAACGATACCAAATTTGACACCCAAACGTTCGCTCGCCATATTGCCCACTAGCTGACCGATACGAGTTATTTTAAAGGCTGTTTTCTTCACTGTTTCAGCTACTACATCAAAGCTCTCCCCGCGGACTTTTTCCAGAGCACGCTTTACTACACCTGGCCCAGAAACACCCACATTAATAACGACATCTGCCTCACCAACACCATGGAAAGCGCCAGCCATAAACGGATTATCTTCAACCGCATTCGCAAAAACCACCAACTTAGCAGCACCCATCTCAGAAGCTTCGGCTGTTTCCTTGATGATTCTTCCCATATCTCTCACAGCAGTCATGTTAATACCGGACTTTGTCGAACCGATATTAACCGATGAACAAACCTTTGAAGTCTGTGCTAAGGCTTGTGGAATGGAATTGATCAGAATTTCATCACCTTTTTGATAGCCTTTTTGAACAAGGGCTGAAAAACCTCCGATAAAGTCAATTCCGATTTCATTAGCTGCCTTGTCCAAAGCATGAGCCAATGGGAGATAATCTGTCGCATCAGTCGCCGCACCAATTAAGGCAATCGGCGTTACAGACACACGTTTATTGACAATAGGAATCCCTAATTCTGCTGCTATTTCATCCCCAACCGAAACCAAATTCTTTGCCTTGGTCACAATTTTAGAATAAACTTTCTCAGCAGCTTTTTCAATGTCAGGATCAATACAATCTAAAAGAGAAATCCCCATAGTAATCGTCCGAATATCGAAGTGCTGTTCCTCGATCATGGCAATCGTTTCAGTTACCTGTCTAATATCCATATAAAAATTACTCTCCTTATAAATTGTGCATCGCATCAAAAATAGCTGCACTTTGAATATTGATTTTAACGTTTAAAGCCTCACCATAAGCTTCCAATTCTGCACGAAGCTTCGTAAAGTCCTTCTTTTCTTCGGCAGATACCAAGGCCATCATTGTGAAATACTGGTCTAAAACGGTTTGAGAAATATCATCAATATTCAGTCCTAATTCTGCAACTTTTCCTGCTACACCAGCTACAATACCCGATTTGTCTTTACCAACAACTGTAATAATTGCTTTCATTTGTTTACCTCGATATAATTTTTTATTATTCTACCACAAATCTGATAAAAACGAAAGAAATGTTTAAAAAAAGGACAGAATATCCGTTCTTTACTAACATTCATCTATTTTTTAGAACGTTGACCGTACAACTGCCAGTCAATACCACGCGCTTGACACCAATGTTGTACAGATGCAGGCAAGATAAGATCTGTCTTCCTCAACGATGCAATATCTTTTGCACCTAGGAGAGTCATAATATCACGAATTTCACCGTTCATAACCGACAAATCATAAAAAGCCTTCTCCATTTGGTCCATTTTACCATCTTTTACATATTGTAAGATACGGTTAGATAATCCGACTAAATCAGCTCCCAAGGCAAGTGATTTCACAATATCAAATGGATTTTTTATTCCTCCAGACGCTATAATCGCTGGACGCTGTTCGATTGGAAGACTAGCTGCTTCTATCAACGATTCAACCGTAGACTGACCCCATCCTTCCAAATATGTAAACTCTTGAAAAATGCGGCGCGCATTCTCAATCTTAGCAAAGTTTGTCCCACCTGTACCAGAGATGTCAACTGTTTCCACTCCGACTGACTTCAATTGCGCTATGGTTTCACGACTCATACCGAAACCAACTTCTTTAACAATAACAGGAACCTCTAAGCCTCTTACAAGCGACTCAATATTCTTCAACCACATTGAAAAATCGCGATCACCTTCTGGCATAATTATCTCTTGAGGAGCATTGATATGAATTTGAATAGCATTAGCTTCTAAGAGATCAATTGCGCGTTTAGCACTTTCAACATCATGGTGAGCACCTAAATTTGCAAAGATAATACCATGTGGGTTTTCACGACGCAAGACCGAAAATGTCTTTGCTACACTTGGATCCTTGATCGCTGCACTCACTGACCCAGAAGCAATTGCGATTTTACTGACATGACCAATAATTCCCAGCAATTGATTGATTTGACCTGTTTTTTCACTCCCGCCTGTCATAGCATTAATAAAAAATGGTCTGTCAAACTCTAAGCCTGCTACCTGTGTCTTTATTGAAACATCCTCAATCGCCATTTCAGGTAATGAATGGTGAACAAATCGTGTTTGGGCAAAATCCGCTGCAGATTCATCATTATATTGCAAATCAGCTAATGCAACATGCTGATCTTTACGGTTTAATCCTTCAATTCGTTGATAGATCATATTCTCTCCTTATTTCTTTCTGCAATCGTTAAGGGAAGTGGAAAAATTCCTGCCTGCTCCCAAATAATTTGGATAGCTTCTTTTTGCTCTTGGCTGTCAACTAAACAAATACCACAGTCGCCACCTCCCGCTCCTGATGACTTTGCTACGGCACCATTTGCTTCTGCACTATCACAAAGTTCCGTCAACAAAGGAGTTTCAATGGTCAGACTCATATCTTCCGAAAATTTTCGCAATAAATAGCGATTGCGAGTAACGGCCTGTTTTATACAAGGTATATCTCTATTTTGGCAAGCCCATATCAACTGCTCTACACATACTTTGGAATCATTCAAAAACTGGGAATATATTTCTTCCTTAGACTGCTGTGTTTTTTTGCTCTCCATATGTGATACTAGATGCGTTGTCGATGCAGCAGATCCTGTCCAACCAACTAGTAATTCCAATGGTGCAGGCAACCCAATCTGCTTAATCTGCAAATCTTTCCAATCACTTGCAAGAAGATTACTCAAACCTTGCACAGACATCTGCTCCGACAACCAGGATTTATCAAGAGAATAGTATGCGACAAGCCCGCGAAAACTAGACGCCGCCAAATCTCCATGCGAGCCCGTCATATTCAATCTTGCCTGAGTCAACACAGACAATTTGAAAACCAATAAAGGATCCAATTCGTAACCATAATAGAGCAGTATAGCTTCAACAGTAGCAACCGTTACAGCACCTGATGAACCTAGACCATATTTAGTCCCAGAATCTTGGTCATCCAATTCTGATTGAATCGTTACACTGTAGTAGCCTTGACATGGTATCCCTTGTTCACGCAGAAATTCTTCTGATACTTGTAAAGCTGTCAAGACAATCTGATAAGGATTTTCTTCCGAAACAAGAATCTGTTCATTTGTGCGATACCATGTTAAAAACATATCAGACTGCTGGGTAGAGTGAATCATTCCACTTTCAGCCGACTCAATACTAACCGTTAAATAACGGTCAACTGCTGCTATCACTGCTGGGTTTCCTGACTCCACCACCGCATATTCTCCAGCCAAAAACAATTTACCTGGAACCTTGGTCACTACCTTCATGTTCTAAACTCTTTTCAAATTTTTTTTGTGATGCGTGCCACTCTTCCTCGCTTAAAATATAGGCAGCAGGACCTGGCTTACTGGTAATGATTTTTTCTCTTGGAAAAATCTGAGATAGTTCATTGACAAATTCATCCATCTCACTTTCACGGCAGAGAACTTTAACATTTGGTCCAGCATCCATCGTCATATATGCTGACAAACCAGTCTTTTCACGAACCTGACGAACAGCCTCTTGAGCAAGCAAACTATCTGCCGTCCAATAGGTAAAAGGGGGATTCGCGGAAAGGGTTGTTGCATGCATTTTCATACCATTGTGTTCTGTAATTTGACCAAGTTTCTCAAAATCACGATTAGCAATGGCCTCTTTGATATCTGCCAAATCTGATTGGGCGGTCTCCACCCAAGCGGAATAGAAAGGCGAAGTAGCTACTGTATGGTCCATTCCTTCTCGACTTGCAATTTTTTTAGGTCCGGTATTTACAGCTAAGACAATCATGGCAATGTCCCAGTCAGCATCATCAATTGGCCGAGCCATGGAATCTTCAGATCCAGTACCCATATCCCACTCGACAAAGCCACCAAATAGGCTACGTGTGCTTGACCCAGACCCTCTCCGTGCAAAGGTTGAAAGCTGAGCTGGTGACAAATCGAGATGTAAAGCAGTTGCCGTTGCAAGTGCTAGAGCCGCAAAGGCCGATGCAGAACTTGCCAAACCAGCAGCAGTTGGAACAAAATTTAGACTTTCAACGCGAGCAAAATTCCCTTCACCTATATATTCGCGAAATAAATCCAAAAATCGAGAAATTTTTAAAATTTCTTTTTCATTTTGTACATTTCCATTGAGATAAAATTCGTCACCTGTCAATTCTGAGTCAAAAACAACTTTTGTATCCGTATAAAAAGCATCAAGTGTCAAGGACAAACTGGAGTTCATAGGTAAAAATAGCTCCTTATCTCGTTTCCCCCAGTATTTAATCAAAGCGATATTTGTATGGGCGCGGGCAATTCCTATTTTTTTAGTCATTGATTTCTCCTAAATATTGTATCCATGTCTGGCGAGCACCAGCTTGGTTTAATGTTTGAGCTATTTTTTGAGCATCGTCTGCATTTTTTGCCAATGCAATCATGCAACCTCCTCGACCACCACCAGTTAATTTAGCTCCAAGTGCTCCGGACTCTTGAGAAATGCGTACTAGCTGATCAAGACTGGGATCAGATACACCTAATTCTTGCAGAAGGACATGAGCTTGATTCATTTTACTTCCTAGAAGCTCAGCTTGGTCAGTGGCTAAGTCTTCTTTAGCCTGTTTCGCTAAGCTTCCGAGTTCCTCAACAAACTTCATCGCCTCTGGCTTTTTCTCCAACAAATCCGCGACATCTGAAATAGCTTCTAAGGTATTTCCTGTCACACCAGTATCTGCCACTACTAGATAGGCACTGAGTTTGAGTTCTAGTGGCTCTATAGGCTGATTTTTAATAAAAAAGACAGGTGACTTACCACTTGTGGTTGCTGCGTCTATTCCCGAAGGATTCCCATGAGCTATTTTTTCCGAGGATTGAACTATTTCCCACAACTCCTTATCGGTCAATATTTTTTCATAATGCGCAAATAGAGCCCGTGCTACAGCAACTGCCACCGCTGCACTTGAACCCATTCCCCTTTCAGCAGGAATAGTCGAGCTAATTTTAATGTGAATGGCCGGATCTGTTGGCGCTCCGATACGATGTAGTGAAAATCGTATAGCATGTTTGAGGCTTTCCCATATTTTGGGCATCTTATGGACAAGGCCCTTATAAAAATCACAGTCGACACTCAGAGCCTCTCCCTGAGCTGTCACTTTGGCAATAATTTCTACAGCAGAAAAAGGCATCGCAATCGCCGGCTGTCCATAAACCACTGAATGCTCGCCCATCAATATAATTTTCCCAGATGCTTTTCCTATTGCCGACATTTTATTCTCCTTATACAATCAGTTCTATTATACCATTTTTACAAAAGAATTGAAGACACGAAAACAGCCGACTATCGCCGACTGCTTTCTAGGAGATTATATGAAAAAGAATTTGTTTGCTATTTCTAG
>NZ_JBMVJB010000034.1:0-22092 GCF_049893425.1 Streptococcus sp. VTCC 12886
GCCCCTCTTGAAATGAGGAACAAGGCCGTCGCCTAATCTTTTATTATTTCATTGTCCACTTGACAGGGAGCTGTTCAATGTGATTGCCTAGGATATTTTGTTTTTATCGAAATTGATTGTATGCTTCTTTCTTTAAATTACTGATGGAGAGCATCGCTGCAAAGCTAATTAGATACAGGCTTGAGAGAAAAATCATCACAACAGCTGTGCTGGATACATCTAAAATCATCCCAATGATGACAGAAGAAAATCCGCCAATGGCACGACCAACATTTAAAATCACATTATTGGCTGTTGAGCGAATATGATGCGGATAGAGCCGTGTTATCATAGCTCCGTAACCAGCAAACATTCCGTTTACAAAGAAACCAACAATCATACCGCCCAAGATCATCGTCATTTGTGAATTTGCAAACTGGAATAAGAATACACAAACTGCTGATGACAGTAAAAAGGCGCTGTAAACAGGACGAGGACCAAATTTGTCAAGAATTTGTCCGAATACTAACATTCCTATGCACATCCCTAAAATGGTGGTCACCATCCACAATGATGAATCTTTCACGCTAATCTTTAAACTAGTTTGAATAATAGTCGGTAACCAATTCATCATACCAAAATAACCAGCAATCTGCACAGTTGTCATCACCATTAGAGCCAGCGTTTGTCTAGCTAGACCAGGTGTCTTGAAGAGTTGACCTACATGGGCAACTTCAGAATCTACTGGATCTTCTCCCTCAGTATGGTCCTTAATATTTTCATCATCAATTGCAAATTGCATCCAAAGAACCAACAAGAGGGGTGCTAATCCAAAGAGAAATAAACCTTTCCAACCCAATGTTGGTGCTAACCAACCTGCTAGAAGGGCCGATGCGATGGAACCAACTTGACCAGCAATCCCATTAAGCGAAGAAATCCGTCCCATTTTTTCCTTGGGTACAATACCCGCCATGATGGCTATCGCTACCCCATACTCACCACCAACACCTATACCAGCAATAAAGCGCATGATATAAAGATAAGGCAAGCTGGTTGTGAAATATATGAGTCCAGTTGCAATAGCAAAGATTACAATGGTCCACTTAAAGACTTTAAACTTATTATAACGGTCAGCTAGGACACCAAAGACTAGTCCACCTAGAAGCATTCCTAAATTCGTAATGGTGGCTATCCATCCTGCTTGAGCACTTGAAATAGAAAGCTCTTTGATAATACTGGCCATTGAAAACGAGAGGAACATGACATTTAAATCATCCGTTCCGGAAGCAACAATGGCAGAAGCAAGGGCACGTCGATTATTTTTATCGAGCGAAATATGTAACATAAGCATCTCCTTTTAATGGCAGCTCTCAGACTGTCTTTATTAAATTGAGAAGAACTTCAAACAAATAAGGATTGGAAAAATATCCAATCCCGCCTGTTATCGATAGTAGTTAATAGATCATCTCTAACAAATTTCTAGGAAGAGATGTTTCTGTGTAAACTGCTAACTTTCTTGTCTCACGGGACACGTTTAAAGTTATCAACAATTTCTACTAGTGTAGCTCACTTCTAGCTATTTGTCAATAAGAGTATGGTAAACGTCAATAATCATCTGGAAATGATAAAGCTGCCATGGAAGGACCCTTATCACCTTGAACCCCTCGGTTAACCAAATGGTCATTTTTATGGTTACTTCAAAAGGGGGAGTTTCCCAATTCGAGAGGTCCCCAGCTGGAACGACATCTAAATGACAAAGAATTGCCAACAATTCATCCCCTTGACCAACTTGCGGACCATTTTACCATGAGTGATGATCAAATCATCCCCATTTTCGATCAGTTTGACAAGGTGCTTAGCAGTCTGTACCAGGGCAGCTTTTTGGGCTTTGGCTGATGGATTTGACATTAGGATGGCATCTCCTCCCAAAGCAACGACAATTTTACGATGAGTCATATTGATTCTCTTCCCTCCTTCCTATAAAGAAATCGCTTACATTTCCGATTTTCAAACTGGGGACAGGGTCAACATTGAATCCGGTCCCCAAACATGATGATTTCACTGACCATTTAAGCTACACACGTGGTACAAATGGATCACCTAATGTTGCTGCCATCACTGCTTTAATGGTATGCATGCGATTTTCAGCTTGGTCGAAGTGACGAGCATACTTGCTACGGAATACTTCGTCTGTTACTTCCATTTCTTCTAAACCAAATTTTTCAGCAACATCTTTACCATAAACAGTATTAGTATCATGGAAGGCTGGTAAACAGTGCAAGAAAATCAGATTCTCATTTTCAGCTTTCTTCACCAAATCCATGTTTACTTGATATGGTTTTAATAATTTCACACGTTCTTCAAATTTAGATTCTTCACCCATTGATACCCAAACGTCTGTATATAGGACATCTGCGCCTTTAACAGCCTCGTCAGCATTGTCCGTAATCAATACACGCGCACCAGATTCTTTAGCAAATCCTTCTGCAAGGGTTACCACTGTTTCGTCTGGGAAAAGTTCTTTTGGTGAGAAGATGTGCACATTGACACCAAGAATAGCCCCTGTTACCAAGAGGGAATTCGCCACATTGTTGCGTCCATCACCACAGTAAACCAAGGTCAATCCTTCTAACTTGCCAAAGTTTTCTTTCACAGTCAGATAGTCAGCCAACATTTGAGTAGGGTGCCATGCATCTGTCAGACCATTCCATACAGGAACACCTGAAAATTCGGCCAATTCTTCCACCATCTTTTGACTAAAACCACGGAATTCAATCCCATCGAACATACGTCCCAATACCTTAGCTGTATCTTCTGTGGATTCTTTTTTACCAAGCTGGATATCATTAGCGCCTAGATATTCAGGATGTGCACCCAAATCAATCGCCGCAACAGTAAATGCAGCACGTGTACGAGTGGATGTTTTTTCAAATAAGAGGGCAATATTTTTACCTTCTAAATAGCGATGAGGGATATTGCGCTTTTTCAAATCTTTTAAATGTGCTGAAAAATCAATCAACCATTCTAATTCAGCGCGAGTGAAATCTTTTTCCGCTAAAAAATGTCTGCCTTTAAAAATGTTTGTCATTATCCTTTTCCTCTTTTTTAACTTAAATTTTTGGTCAGAGTCTTACACCATTCACCATCTTCTAAATAGATTTCGGAAGTTGGCTGATAACCAAGCATCTCATAAAATGGTTTAGCTGTCAACTCAGAATGTATATTTATACACAAAAAATTCGTATTTTTTGGCATATTCTTCCATTTTTTGGACAATTTCCCGAGCATCTCCCTTCCCACGGTGTGGGGCCAGGGTAGCAATTCGAGTCAATCTTGCAGTTCCAGATTCTGTTAGTAAGAAACGGCCGGTAGAAACTGGCTCGCCATGAACGAGTAGATTGTCATAGGCACGTCCAACTTCGTCATATTGATCCAACTCATCTTCTCGTGCGATGGATTTTTCCATTACAAAGACACGATATCTTACGTACATAGAACATGCACGATGCCAAGGCTCACTTCCGATAACCAGTTCAACATCTGCTACATTCATTTAGATATCCTCTCTGACAAAAGGCATAGACATACAACGTGTGGTCCACCACGACCCCGAACTAATTCACTACCGCTAATCTTGATTAACCGAAGACCTTTTGATTCTAGGATGGCATTGGTAATAGTATTTCGTTAGTACACCACAACAACCCCTGGTGCGATGGTCAAGGTATTGGAACCATTGTTCCATTGTTCCCGACCAGCAGCTACAATATTTTCACCACCACAACGAATCAAGTCAACTTTTTCAACGCCTAAGTTTGCAGCTAGTAATGCAGCCAAATCACCATGTTCTTCTTCAATATGAAGCTCTTCATTTTCATAAGTAACCGAGAAGACACGCAAGCTACCTTCAATTTCTGGGTGAATGGTAAACTTATCATAATCCACCATTGTGAAAACAGTGTCCAAATGCATGAATTTCCGACTATTGGCAAATTCAAATGCAAGGACTTTCTTAAAACCAACGCCTCTTTCAAATATGTTAATGAGGAGTTTTTCAATGGAAGCAGCATCAGTTCGTTGCGAAATACCGACAGCTAATACATCTTTAGACAAAACGAGCTCGTCACCACCCTCAATACGTGTCGTTTCATCTCGATTGTAGACCAAAAGTAATCTCTTGGGTCCTGTGCATAAAAAATGACCTGTCCCTTAGCAATCTTTCTAAAACGGATATGCCTCGCTAACTGATCAAAAGCCTCTCTGGTAAGTTGTGCAAATGTCTGATGTGTTTTGAGATAATCATACTGTTCATTTTACTAATTATTCAGAAACCTCCAATCACGACCATCTTCTGTGTATATTTTACAATACGGAATCGATAAAACCTAACATTTGTGGAAGCGAATACAAAAACACTGTAAACAAAAAAATAATCACCTACTCCCACAGCTCCTTCCTAGATGAGAACTGAAACAGGGCAAGAAGTGATTATTCACAATTTTACTTATAATTCTTCTGCAATTTTATTTAACTTACGTAAACGATGGTTAACACCACTCTTGGTAATGGGCTGTGACAGGATTTCAGCTAACTGCTGGATCGAATAATCAGGGTGTTGAATGCGCAATTGGGCAATTTCCTGTAAATCACCCGATAGCTGGTCTATACCGATTGTGTCCATTATTTTAATAATATTATTAATAGTTTTCATGCTAGCAGTAACTGTCTTAGCAATATTGGCCGCTTCAGCATTGGTGGTACGATTTAAATCATTCCGGGCTTCCCGTAACAATTTCACGTTTTCAAACTCAGTCTTTGCATCTTCTGCCCCAATCACCAAAAGGAAGTCCATAATATCTTCTGCCCGTTGCAAGTAGGTAATGGTTCCCTTTGACCGCTCTATAACCTTTGCATCCAATAAAAATTTCTGCATCAAATTGGCCAAGTCATAGGCATGATCACTATAGACAGAGGCAATTTCCAATTGGTATTTGCCCTTTTCAGGATCCTTTACAGAACCACTTGCTAAAAAAGCTCCACGTAAATAGGCCTGACTCCACGAATCATTTTCCAAAACTCTTGGTGAAATCCCTGTATCCAAACCAAAAAAACTGTCAGCCAGATGGAGATCATTGAGAATTTCGTTGACTCCATCTTCCACAAAAACCGAATAAACTCGATTTTTCTTTAAATTTGACTTTTGATGATGCCGAATTTCTGCTTTTATCTGGTAAAAGTGAAAGAACAATTCATAGATATGACGCGCAATCTTGGCGTTTTCAGTGCTAATCGAAAGAGTCAGCCCTGAAGAAGCAAGACCAAGACTACCAGCCAACTTGATAATGGCTGACAGTTCACTTTTGTTTTGATTGGATTGAAGCAGTAATTCTTCTTTGACATGCACTGTGAAACTCATGTTCGCACCTGCAGAATGTTAAATAACTCTTCCACGACTAAATCCCCATCATGGAAGGCACCACCATTTTCTAGTTTCAAGAAGTTTGAAGAAATGATGCGACAGCCCTGTTCCTCTAAGCCACGAAAATCATGCTTGACCTGCACCAAATACTCATCAAAAGCATGGGTATTCATGTATTCTTTTGGAACAGGCTCAATATTCACTAACACCGTATCCACAAATGGACAGGCCAGATGTGCATTCAACACACTGACGTGATCGGCATCTGTGAAAGACTCTGTCTCACCACGCTGGGTCATGATGTTGCAGATATAGACGACTTGAGCTTCCGTCTCACAGAGAGCTTTTCCAATATCTGGAATCATGATATTTGGTAGGATGGACGTATATAGGGAGCCTGGACCAAGGACAACCAAGTCGCTGTCCATAATCGATTGTACTACCTGACGGCTGGCTTTCGGTTCCTCATCATTATACGTATTCGTCACATAAACATGACCAATCATCCCCTTGTAGTCCGCAATTTTACTTTCACCAACCACTTCTGTCCCATCTGTAAAAACAGCATGAAGCGTTAAAGGTTCCTCACTAGATGGATAGATCCTACCAGTCGTATGAAAGAAACGTGTCAATAAACGCATGGCGTCATATGTAGACCCTTGCATTTCTGAAATACCCGCGATAATCAAATTTCCCAGAGGATGACCAGCCAAGGGACCGTCCGATTCTGCAAACCGATATTGAAAAATCTTTTCATAAAGCTTTGGCATATCCGACATGGCTAACAACACATTGCGCAAGTCACCCGGAGGCGTCACTTGTAAGGCCTGACGAATCTCGCCTGACGAACCACCATCATCAGCGACGGTCACAATGGCTGTGATATCGGCATTCTTGGCACGAAGGCTCTTCAAAATCACAGGAATTCCCGTACCGCCACCAATCACTGTAATCTTTGGTTTCCTCATGAGCGGTTGACCGTTTCCTTCCGTCTATCCTTGTCGCGATGACTACGGTTGACAATCCAGTTTTTTTCTAAATCGTCGGCAAGGCGTTTGGCAAAAGCTACGCTTCTATGTTGACCACCAGTACATCCAATGGCGATGGTCAAAATAGATTTTCCTTCCTTCTGATAGCCTGGCAGAATTGGTTCAATCAAACCAAGCAAATGCTTGTAAAACTCTTCTGATTCCTCATGCTCCATCACGTAATCATAAACAGACTGATCAAGGCCAGTCAGTTGCCGTAACTCTGGTTTATAATAAGGATTTGGCAAGAAACGGACATCAAAAACCAAGTCCGCATCTAGTGGCAGGCCATATTTAAAGCCAAAGGACATCACTTCAATCCGAAAAGACGGTTGGTTTTCTTGACTGGCAAACTGTTTGGAAATCTCCTTCCGTAAATTTCGTGGAGTCAATTCCGAAGTATCAATCACATTTTGACTCATATTTTTCAATGGAGCCAAGAGTTCACGCTCAAGCTGAATACCATCCAATACACGGCCTGTTGCTGCCAAGGGGTGTGACCGTCGTGTTTCTTTGTATCGTGCAACTAATTCATTATCGGTCGCATCCAAGAAAAGGATTTTAAAGTCGAGATCTTCTGCGTTTTCAATTTCGTCCAGCACTTCCCGAATCTCAGAAAAGAAAGATCGGCTCCGCATATCAACCACCAAAGCGATTTTGTTGTTATCCTGACTATGACGAATTAATTCTAAAAATTTTGGTAAGAGAGTCGGTGGCATATTATCAATGGTAAAATAACCCAAATCCTCAAAGGATTGGATGGCTACAGTTTTACCCGCACCCGACATCCCTGTCACAATGACCAAATGGAGTTTGTCTGACATGGCAGTCCCTCCTATTCTCTCTCTATTCTCCAATGACTGCTATTACTTCTATTTCAACCTTTACATCACGAGGCAAACGAGCCACCTCTACAGCAGAACGAGCTGGAAACTCAGCTGAAAAAGCAGTTTTGTACACCTCATTAAATGCTACAAAATCATTCATGTCTTTCAAGAAACAAGTTGTCTTCACCACATGGTCAAAATCAGTCCCTGCTTCTGATAAAATTGCACCAATATTTTTTAAAACTTGTTCCGTCTGTTCTTGAATGGTTTCCCCAACAACTTCACCAGTCTCTGGTGAAAGAGGAACTTGACCTGAAGCAAATAGGAAGTTTCCTACTACTTTTCCTTGTACATATGGTCCAATCGCCGCTGGTGCTTTATCTGTATGAATCGTTTTCATCTGTCAATCTCCTTTTTATTTACTCATACTATTATACCAAAAAACCAGCCTATTCAGCTAGTTTTCGTGTTTTTACCATAAATCTCCATGTGAGGAAGATCGCTCTCAAGAAAAGGTCAATCAAAATCGACAGCCATACCCCTGCGATTCCCCAACCCAAAATCTGACCGAGGACAATTACCCCAACCACGCGCAGACCCCACATTCCAACGGCTGTGGAATAAAGAGGCGACTTGGTATCGCCCAACCCTTGCAGTGCGCCAGCCATTATCAAGGAAACCGCAAGCCCAGGTTGGTTAAACGCATCGATTTTCAGGGCGATGACGACTTGATGAATTGCTTCAAGGTCTTTGGTAAATAGCTGAGCAAAATACGGGGCTCCGAAGTATAAAACGATACCAAGAAGGGACATGATGACTACCCCATAGGCTGAGCTGAGAAATGCGACTTTTCGTACTGTAGGGATATCTCCTTTTCCCAAAGATTGCCCAATTAAGACCGCCGCTGCAGTCGCAAGTCCATAGGCAGGCATATAGGTAAAACTTTCAATATTGCCTGCAATCATATGGGATGCATATACGTTCGTTCCGAGTGCAACAATCAAACTAAAATAGATAACCTGTCCCAACCGCATCACCAAGCGTTCCAAGGCTGCTGGAATGGTCACATGCACCAGTTCCTGATAGTCTTTCCGATGTCTACTTTTTTGAAATGATAAAGCCAACTCAGACTTTTGAACCTCTCTAGTAAGCAAATAGCAGCCAAGAAGTCGCGCAAAAATTGTTCCAAGAGCTGTACCTAATATCCCAAGACCATCCCACGAACCAAACCCAAAAATCAAGAAGTAATCCAGTAAAACATTAGTGACATTGGTAATAATTCCCACCTTCATCGGAGTCACTGTATCTCCAGTCGCCCTCAAAATCGTACCCAAACTAGTCATACTAGCATGAAGTAGGGAAAAACCACCTACCCAATAAAAGAAGACTTGAGCATCCTCCAAAGCACTACCGCTTGCTCCCATGGCTTGTAACATCCACCGCCCAAAGAAGATAGAAATAAAACCAAATACGATACCACCTGCTATTGACAATTCTTGTGTTTGGCGAGCATATTGTCTGGCCTTCTCTTTCTGACCCGCTCCCAGACTTCGAGCAATAAGCGCCGTCCCACCAACACCAATAGCTAAAAATACCGCCAAATAGACATTCAAAATCGTATTAGCCAACCCCACAGCTGTAACAGCAACAAGCCCCAACTGAGCAATTAAAAGGGTATCGAAAAAACCGACCAAGGTCTGAAAAATATTTTCAATTGTTGCCGGTAGGGCTAAGCGAATAATCTCGCTTCCTAAACGCTTACTTTTCATATGAACTCCACTATTTTATTTAGAATTATTATAAATAAAAATACAAAAAATTGCAAGAAAAACAGACTACATTTGTAGTCTGTCTATCCCTTAGATTAAAGGACTCTATAAAGGAAATGTAAGCAAATTATAAAATTTCAATAATCAATCAACTCTTTCTTCACGTCGCTGACGAGCAGAGCAGCAAAAGCAAAGCTTGTCGCTAATACCGTTAATCCAATGAAATTCATGAAATTTGTTTCTTTCTCACCAGTTGTAGGAAGGCTACTTTGCCCGGATTCTTTTGAATCAACCACATAATCGATAGATAAATATCCACTATTATCTAAAAAGTTTAGCATAATCAGTCTTTGATGAGAATAGGAAAGCAACTTCAACTATATGCTCTTCCTGGTTTACAGTATAGATGACAATATATTTTCCATTTTGAATGATTATTCCTCGGCTACTACGGCCATTCTTATCAATCTTAACTCCAATTTTTTCATCAGCATCGAATCCACGCTCTGGAAAGAGTTCTAGGCTCTCTATTTCATCAAAAATAGCCGTTACTAAACGCTCTGCAGTTTCTGGACTCAGTTTCACATTAGCAACATAATCCCTAATACTTTTGATTTGCTCAATAAGCTTTGGCGAAATAATGACTCTATATTTCTCCATTATCCTAGTACTGCCTTTCTCGCTTCCTCAACCGACAACCCTTTATCTGCTTTTAGCGCTTCATAGCTAGTGGAAACTTCTTCTTGAAGTCGAGCAATTAACTTCTCTCTCTCCTTTTCCTCTACTGTCTTAAAAGGCAGTGTTTTGGAAATTGCGACCTCTTGTACAAATTCATTGAATGCTGATGTAATATCCAGTCCGTTTTCCTGAAAGACCACTTTCGCTAATTCAAAGTATTCTGAATTTACTTTGAAGTTGATTTGTTTATCCCTTATTACTGTTGGCATAACTAAGCCCTCTCTTGTGTATAGATGATAACTATATTATATCATTTTAAATAGATATACACAAACTATATTCGTTCTGTATGTTTTCTTTTCAAAATAAATAAAAAATAAAAAAGAACCGTGCCAGTTGACACGGATAATAATCAATCATTTCCGATAAATGTCTTTCCGATGCCCAATTTCAAGAGCTAAGATGACCATTTTGTTATCAATAATATCGCAAATTACACGATAATTCCCAACTCTATACCGCCACAGGCCCTTATAGTCTCCTACCAAGGCCTTGCCAAACTGTCTTGGATTTTCCAAACCGTCCAATCTTTTTTTCAAATCCTTAGCAAGCATCATCCCTACATGCCTGTCCATTTTTTTCAACTGCTTCAAAGCATCATCGCTGAGAACAAGTTTATAAGCCATCTTCTAACTCCGCAAGCACATCATCAATCGAGTGTGTAACAGGATTTTCTTGGAATTTCTTCAAAGCCTTGATACCAATTTCATAGTCCAACTGGTCTTCTATCTGTTCAATAAGTGCTGATTTGAATAACTCAGACAGGCTTTTTCCCGTATGAATGGCATAGCTTCTGAAAATTTCTTCTTCTGTTTCATTTAATCGCAAAGATACAATTCCCATCATTCCACCTACTTTCTTATTGTAATACATTGTAAAACAATTCGTTCAAAATGTCAATTGATACTCAATGAAAATCAAAAACAGACCACATTTGTAGTCTGTCAGTGAATATTTATTTCGCAGTCTTTCAGTTTACTTTTAGTACTAGCTCTAACAGTCTAGGAATAGACTGTTAGAGGTCGGAAATAGAGCGAACTACGTTCGCACCAAAAGCTGCAGGCTGTACTAAGGTACGGCAAAGCGAGTTAACGACGTAATAAAAGAAAAACTGAACGACTGTATTACGGATGCAAGCGATGCAACATACGTGGGAACGGAATCGCTTCACGGATATGTTTTGTACCTGCTACGAAAGTTACCATGCGTTCGATACCAATACCGAAACCACCGTGTGGTACGGAACCGTATTTACGAAGATCAAGGTAGAAGTCATATTCCGACTTGTCCATACCAAGTTCATCCATTTTCGCAACCAAGGCATCATAGTTGTCTTCACGCATTGAACCGCCAATGATTTCACCGTAGCCTTCTGGAGCAAGCAAGTCTGCACAGAGCACACGTTCTGGGTTGCCAGGAACTGGTTTCATATAGAAAGCTTTAAAGCTAGCTGGATAGTTCACAACAAAGGTTGGTACACCAAAGTAATTTGAAATCCATGTTTCATGAGGTGAACCAAAGTCATCACCATGCTCGATGTGTTCGTACTCTGTATCTTCATCCGCTTCATGCTCTTGCAGAAGGGTAATGGCATCATCATAAGTTAAGCGTTTGAATGGTTCTGCAATGTAGCGTTTAAGGGCATCTACATCACGCTCAAGAGTCTCCAAGGCTTGAGGAGCTCGGTCGATGGCACCCTGAATCAAAGCTTTGACATAAGCTTCTTGCAAGTCAAGTGACTCATCATGGCTGAGGAATGAGTATTCCGCATCCATCATCCAAAATTCTGTCAAGTGACGGCGAGTTTTTGATTTTTCCGCACGGAAAACAGGACCAAAGTCGAAGACACGACCAAGAGCCATGGCACCAGCTTCAAGGTAAAGCTGACCTGATTGGCTCAAGTAAGCAGGTTGACCAAAGTAGTCTGTTTCAAACAATTCTGTCGAATCTTCTGCCGCATTTCCTGACAAGATGGGGCTATCAAACTTGATAAAGCCATTTTTTTCAAAGAATTCATAGGTTGCATAGATGATGGCATTACGGATTTGCTGGATGGCAACTTGTTTACGAGAACGCAACCAAAGGTGACGGTTATCCATAAGGAAGTCTGTACCATGTTCTTTAGGCGTAATTGGATAATCTTGTGACTCACCGATCACTTCAAGGTCTGTCACATCCAACTCATAACCAAACTTAGAACGTTCGTCTTCCTTCACAATCCCTGTCACATATACAGAAGTTTCTTGGCTCAACCGTTTCGCCATATCAAACTTCTCTGTACCAGCTTCTTCACCGAATTTTTCAATGAAGTTTGGCTTGAAAGCAACTGCTTGGAAGAAAGCTGTTCCATCACGTAATTGTAAGAAGGCCAATTTCCCTTTACCTGACTTGTTGGCAACCCAGGCACCGATGGTCACTTCCTGACCCACGTAATCTTTCACTTGGTTAATCGTAATCAATTTTCTAGACATTCTATTTCCTCTTTTTATTTTTTCATAAATGTATGTAAACGAGCGACCGCTTCCTTTAGCGTATCCATATCTGTCGCATAGCTGAGACGAATATTCTCAGGAGCACCAAAACCTGCACCAGTTACCAAAGCCACTCCTACTTCTTCCAAAATGGCTGTCGTAAACTCCGTTACGTCTGTAAAGCCTTTCATTTCCATAGCTTTTTTCACATTTGGGAAGAGATAAAAGGCTCCCTCAGGTTTGACCACTTCAAAACCAGGCACCTCAGCAAGCAAGGGATAGATGGTATTGAGTCGTTCTTCAAAAGCTCGACGCATGGTCTCTACCGTATCTTGGGGACCTGTGAAGGCTTCAATGGCCGCATATTGGGCAACAGTAGTCAGGTTTGAAGTCGTTTGACCGATAATTTTACCCATAGCCGCGACAATTTCTGGATTACCTACTGCGTAACCAACCCGCCAACCCGTCATGGCATAGGCTTTTGCAACACCATTGATAACAATGGTCTGTTGACGAATGCTCTCTGAAATACTAGAAATCGGTGTAAAGGTATTACCGTTGTATACCAAACGACCGTAAATATCATCCGCCAAGATCAACAAATCATGTTCTACAGCCCAATTACCAATAGCTTCCAATTCTTCGCGACTATAAATCATACCCGTAGGATTGGATGGACTATTGAGCAAGAGGACCTTGGTCTTGTCAGTCCGAGCTGCTTCTAGCTGACTAACTGTAACCTTGAAATGATGCTCTTCCGTCGCAGTCACAAAGACTGGCACCCCTTCATTCATCTTGATTTGGTCTGCATATGAAACCCAGTAAGGCGTTGGAACGAGAACCTCGTCACCTGGATTGATGACTGCTGCAAAGAAAGCATAGAGAATAAACTTAGCACCCGTACCCACTACTACTTGATTGCGTTGAATAGAGTATCCATAGAACTTCTCAAAGTAAGTATTTACCGCATCTTTCAACTCTGGAAGACCAGAAGCTACTGTATAAAAACTAGCCTTGCCATTTTCGATGGCTTGAATAGCTGCTTCTTGAATATTTTTAGGAGTAACAAAATCTGGTTCCCCCAGCGTTAGTTCTAAAATATCGCGGCCCTCAGCCTTGAGTGCTTTCGCACGCGCCCCAGCAGCCAAGGTCACACTTTCTTCCATCTCTAAGACACGTCTTGATAACTTGCTCATAATCCCTCCATCTTGACAAAGTCACCTGTTTCAAAATCCACCAAATAATAGGCCGTCCCCGATTTGACTTCCCAAATCGGTTTGCCATCCCTATAGCCTAGAATGGTTCGATCAGCCGTTTTTGCACCATTTTCTTGAGCAATTGCTTGCGCTTCTTCCTTTGTGATCCCTGCCCCAACTGGATAGACATAAATAGTGGACGAAGCACTTGGTATCAACACATATACCTCATCTCCGCTCTTATCCTTACCTTTCAAGCTATAATACGTTTCCGTACCATTATAGATTGCAAAGTCATCCACCTGGCTCACATCCGCATATTGCTGTGCAATCTGTTGCGCCCCAACTCTAGCCTCCTCAAAAGGACGAGAAGACTGCTCCCAAACGTAGAGAATTAAAAAGACAACACTGAATGCAAGAACAAAAAAACCAATAAGACATTGACCCAAACGGCCACTAGCAAATGTCAAGAGACGACTGAATTTTTTTTCCATAGTAGCCCTATTATACTACAAATCACCCTGCAATGCTATTTTTTCTAGAAATTCAAATGGAAATTTTACAAAAAATATTCAAGTATACCTTTCTATTTTTTAGGAAATCACTTGCCAATCAATGTAAATATTGCTAAAATATTCGTATGAATAGCGTAGAAAAATCATTAAACGAAAATAAACATGCCTTACACAGCCTTGTCGTTTTTCGGAGAGCAGCAAATACTATTTCAAAAAAAGAAATGGAAACCATCAGAAAATATGGACTGACAGTTGCCCAATTTGGAGTATTGGAGGCACTCTACAACAAGGGCGACTTGAGAATTCAGGACCTAATCGATAAATTGCTGAGCACATCTGGAAACATGACAGTGGTCATCAAAAATATGATTCGAGAAGGCTACATTTCCAAAACCATCGATTGCAAGGATAGAAGAGCCTTTCGAATTGGTCTGACACCTTATGGCCGAGAAACCATTGAGAAAATCCTACCTGATCACTATGCTCATGTAGGGGAACTTTTTTCTGTACTCAGTCAAGAAGAACAAGTTCAGCTAGCTGAGATTTTGAAAAAATTTAAAAATTAGGTTCATAATTATTGCTAACTAGTGATATATGATGTATACTATTAACATCACATTATTTAAGGAGCTATTTACATTATGGCAAACGTATTATTTTTAGTTGGTTCTCTTCGTGAGGGTGCATTCTCTGCTGAATTGGCAAAATCTGCTGAAAAAGCACTTGAAGGAAAAGCAACTGTTTCTTACTTAGATTGGAAAGATGTTCCTGTATTCTCACAAGATCTTGAAGCTGATGCACCTGCAGCTGTTAAAGCAGCTCGTGCAGCAGTATTGGCTGCTGATGCTATCTGGATTTTCTCACCAGTATACAACGCTGGCATTCCAGGTTCAGTAAGAAACCTTCTTGACTGGCTTAGCCGTGCACTCGATCTTTCTGACACAACTGGTGTTTCAGCAATCAACGAAAAAGTTGTTACTGTATCAATCTCATCATTTGCACACCAAGACGAAGCAGCTGTTGAATACCGCAAACTACTTCCATTTATCCGTACTTCTTTGGTTGATGAATTCACTCTTGCAACAATTGGTGCACCTGTTGATGAAGCTCAACTTGCAAAACAAGCAGATGCCCTTCTTGCAGCAATCAACTAAAACCATCTGGCAATCATAAACCACCAACCGAGCCAACCGTGCTCGGTTTTTTGCAATGAAAAAGTGAAAAAGCTATAGAACTGGCCTCTTCCCCTTAAGAGGGATTCACCAAGATTCTATAGCTTTTGTAGTCTTTTGAATTAACTTTGATACATCGTCACTTTCGGTTTGCCGTACAATAGTACTGTCTGCACCTCAGTTCCTTGTCTGAAAGCTAATTCATTCGACTATATTTTTTTCACCGAAACTGATACTCAATGAAAATAAGTCAACAAGGTCTTCTTCTGATTTTCGAAGAGTATGAATTTATTCTCCAATCATCTTTTGGTATTCAATCTTAATGCATCGGTTCATGACAATCTGGTCTCGACCTGCCTGACGAAGGATTTCCTCAGCTTCTTGACTTTCCAAACCGAGTTGAGCCCAGAAAATCTTAGCATCTGTTTCAATGAATTCACGAGCAACGTCTGGGAGAAATTCACTCCGTCTAAAGACATTAACAATATCGATGGAAAGAGGAATATCTTTGAGACTTGCATAAACAGTCTCACCAAGAATTGTTTCTCCAGCAGACCGTGGATTTACTGGAATAATCCGATAACCAGCGTCCTGCATGATCCTAGAAACCCGATAGGCTGCTGTTTCTTCACGATTGGATAAACCAACTACTGCAATCGTTTTGGCTTGTTTGAGATAGTCAAAAATCGTCTTTTGACTAGGATTTTGAAATGCGTACGTCATATAATTCTCCTTAATCTGAAAGATTATCAATAACTTTCAAAGCCATCTTACTTTTTAGAAATCTGATACACAACATCCTTCAATTGACCTATAGCTTTTTTCAACAAAGTGCGATCCGTATCAAGTCCAGGATCCAGCGAATAATATATTGCACCAATCACAACAGAATCATCATAAGCACCAGTTGATTCCATACGGTAGAAGGTTAAACGAGCCAATTTTTGGTCCTCCAAAATCTGGCGTCCAACCTGCCACTCTTGCCCAGCAATCGTCACAACCGTATCTTCTGAAAAATCGTGATTGGTCTCTTTCATGCGTTCGGCCAGCTCGTCCATGGTCATATTGCGGCCATCTTCTAATGGAGATTGGTTGAAGGCGTTGATATTATAAAGCTGAACCATAAAGGTACTGGCACCTTCTTTCACATCATAGACAGCCATAAGAGTCTCATCTTCGGTGTTTTCCACATTAATCGTCCATGTTGATGGGACATCGTAATAACGAAAATACTCTTTAATATTTCCATTTTCATCCTGTTCAGCTACACCATTGTTGGCCGCATGAATCTTGTGGGCTTTTTGCATCTCATCCGCTGGTGGATTTGGGTTGACGACATTGATTTCTGCATTGGCCAAGACATCTAACTTTTCGTTACTTGTATCTTCTTTCTCCTGTAAAATAGGCAAGGTGGCTGAGAATTCTTCTCCTGATGAACTCGACTGTTGACTTGAACTCGTTTGTTCCTTACCACCACATGCAGTGAGAAACAAACTCAGTAATCCCATCATTACAAGTGATTTCTTCATCGATTTACTTCCTTTAGCTTATTTGGCTTCGTACCAAGTCTCACCTTCATTTTCATCCGCAATCAAGGGAACTGACAGCTGAATGGCCGACTCCATGGTCTCCTTGACCATAGCTTTTACTGTTTCCAGCTCTGCCATTGGCACTTCTAAGACAATCTCGTCATGTACCTGCAAGAGCATACGGGTCGAAAGACCAGCATCTGTCAGTGCCTTGTCAAGATTGATCATGGCTACTTTGAGAATGTCTGCGGCCGAACCCTGAATCGGTGAGTTGATGGCCGTCCGCTCCGCGAAATTACGGACATTGAAATTCCGAGAGTTGATATCTGGCAATTCTCGACGACGCTTGTAGAGCGTTTCTACGTAGCCCTTATCACGGGCTTCTCGCACAATGTTTTCCATGTAGTTTTTGATACCAGGGAAACGTTCAAAATAGGTGTCGATATAGTTTTTGGCTTCCTTACGGGAAATTCCAAGGTTGTTGGAAAGACCGAAATCAGAAATTCCATAGACCACACCAAAGTTGACAGCCTTGGCATTCCGACGGTCATTTGGCGTCACATCCTCTGCCTTTTCAATCCCAAAAACACGCATGGCTGTTGACGTATGAATGTCAGCACCCTGTTGGAAGGCTTCAATCAAGTGTTGGTCTTGGGAAATATGGGCCAATACACGCAATTCAATCTGTGAATAGTCCGATGCCAAGAGGACACTATTTTCAAACGAAGGAACAAATGCCTTCCGAATCAAACGACCTTGTTCTAGACGAACAGGAATATTTTGCAGGTTTGGATCCGTCGATGAGAGACGACCTGTCTGCGTCAAATCCTGCACATAGCGGGTATGGATCTTACCATCTTCTAAAATGGCATCCTGTAAGCCGATAACATAGGTAGACTGAAGCTTGGTAATCTGACGGTAGTCCAAAATTTTTGAAACAATTGGAGCGATTGGGGCCAACCGTTCCAAGACATCCACCGCTGTAGAGTAGCCTGTCTTGGTTTTCTTGGTGTATTCCAAGGGTAAGCCCATATCCTCAAAGAGAATAGTCCCTAATTGCTTAGGCGAATTGATATTAAATTCTTGACCAGCCAACTCATAGATTTCCTTGGTCAACTGCTCAATCAAGACTTCATTTTCAGCCTGCATGGCTTTTAAGGTCTCTACTTTTACCTTGATTCCAGCAATTTCCATCTTGGCTAAGACATTAGCAAGCGGCAATTCCATCTCAAAGAGAAGATCGGACTGCTGGTTTTCCTCTAACTTGGCCAACATCGGTGCTTCTGTCTCCAACAAGACCTGCACCTTGCGGGCCAAATGTGGGAAGAATACATCACGCTCAGGTAGAGCCAATTTCGCACCTTTGCCGTAAATGGCCTCGTCAGGAATCAAGCTGGTCTGTCCATAGAGATGGGCGATGGTTGTCAGCGCATTGTCGTCAACTGTCGAAAGCAAATACTTGGCGAGTCGGCTATCAAAAGTTGCAGGTGGTAAATCAATCCCTTTACGAGCAAGCAAAACCTTGCCACGCTTGAAATCATAGGTTTTGATAGGCTGGTGTTCCAGAAAATCCTTCAATACCGGACTATCCAAGAGCTCAGGTCCACCAACATAGATACCATCCTTGTCCCCCCAAGCCAGACCAACCACCTCTTCTCGGTGGTAATTCTCCCCCAAGATTTCAAAGTAAAAGAATTGGTCTTTTTTGAACATGTCAGAGCTGACTTCGGATACGATTTGAAAATCAAGTACTTCTTCCTCTTGCGTGTTCGTCCTGCCTAGCTGGGCCCGTAACTGTTTGAAACCCATATCATCATAAAACTGACCCAACTCCTCAATCCGTGGACCTTGGTATACAATGTCATCCAAACCAATTTCAATCGGTGCCTGCGTATCGATGGTCGCAAGAGTCCGAGATAGAAAGGCTTGTTCCTTATCCGCAATCAAGTTTTCTTTCATTTTGGAAGCCTTCATGCTATCGATATGTTCATAAATTCCTTCCAAGGAACCAAACTCGGTGAGAAGCTTCAGACCTGTCTTTTCACCGATTTTCGTCACACCAGGGATGTTATCGGACTTATCTCCCATAAGGGCTTTGAGGTCAATAAACTGTGTTGGCGTGATGCCCATTTTTTCCATGAGGTAGGCAGGGGTAAATTCTTCGAAGTCGGCAACCCCTTTCTTGGAAATTTCCACAACGGTGTTTTCATCCGTCAGCTGAATCAAGTCTTTATCACCGCTGACAATGGTCACATCGAAAGGAATATCTGTCTGCTCTGCCATTTTATCCAAAGTACCGATAATATCGTCGGCTTCGTACTGGCTCAGCTCATAGTGCTTAATCCCCATGGCATCGAGCATCTGGCGGATAAAGGGAAATTGCTCCCGGAACTCGTCTGGAGTTTTGGCACGACCTGACTTATAGTCCGCAAACATCTCTGTTCGGAAAGTTGTCTTCCCTGCATCAAATGCCACTAAAATGTGAGTCGGCTCAATCCGATTCATCATGTGATCCAACATGAGATGGAAACCATAAATGGCATTGGTATGAAGACCAGTCGGACTCTTAAACCGATCGATTTGATGATAGAGTGCAAAGAAAGCACGAAAGGCTACAGAAGAGCCATCAATTAATAATAACTTGTTTTTATCCATAGAACTATTATAGCATGAAATCAGGGATTTTGCGGTATATGGACGCCTGATCAAATAGAAAAACCTAGCAAATACTAGGATTTTTCTTTGCGATAATAAATGTTCTTAGCAACAACCATACTATGTGGTTTTTCATATTCTTGATCCAGATAGGTTTGATAGGTACCAGGGGCGATAAACCCTCGAATGCCAAGGATATCCGTGCCCGCTTGTCCAATGACTGAGTCTGCCAAGAGGACACAGTTGGTGGATAGGACAAAATAGGTTTTGAATTTCGATTTTCTAAATTTAAATAACTCAGCACTGATTTCTTCTTTGATACGATAGGCGTACATTTCAATCGCTTGTCCATATGCGGTTTTTGATACTTTTTCAGAACTTGGATTCCAAGGCACCAACAGCTTGTCAAACTCATCCAACCGTTCTTCAATAGCTGCCTCTTGCTCAGGACTCAACACCATCTGGTAACCAAGTATGGTCATCCCCTCTTGGGTACAAAAGTCAATATAGGCTTGGCGCTCAGCTTTAAATAAAACACCATCACCAATCGCCCCACCCAGACGTTCCGACAAGACATCATAAGAGCCGTAGCCATAGACCCGTCCCTTATAACTCAGATCCACATGCCCTACCACACCAAAGCCTTCCTCACCCACATGAATGAAGACTTCTAGTGAGGGTACTATCGCAATGTCTTTGTGACCATTATAAACGGACTGTGGCGTCTGACCTTTATTGTCTGCTAGAAAATCATTGATCCGTTGCAAGGTCAGTCGAGGAATGAGTGCAGCAATAAATAATGGCAAAGTCAGTCTCACATGACGTTTGAGACTCTGTTGTTCAATTGACTCTTCAAAAATGAATCCATCACGTAGATTAGTCAATCCATATAACACAAGGTAGCTCCCAATGATAAAGGTCTGGACAACTAGTTGAGTCCCAGAAACAAACAAAGATGCCACGCCTAGAATGGACAACCAAACCCCATCTATCAAAAAACGAAGCCTCGGTTCAACCTGATCTTTTCGATACAAATAATAGGTAATAAAATTAATCACCGCTGTAAACAGCTGGTATATACCTATAAATATAGCCGCAAAATACAAGGGAATCTGAACGGCCAAGTCAATACTAGCTAGAATGCCAAACAAAACAGCCTTGCCCACCAAAGCTAAAATACTTTCATTTGACTTCTTCTTTCTGAAGAAAATCATGCTCAATTCATAAAGGGCTAAGAAGAATAACCCAGCGTGAATAAAACGCAAAAACAACCCTGGAAATTGCCAGCCAGCAATCAGAAAGCAAATACCAATGATGACAAGAATCAGCCCCTCGCCAACCAGCTTTCGACCCGTTAAACCTAAATCACTAATCTTTTTCATATGAAGATTATACCATAGTGAGGATAGCAGTCCAAAATACAACATTTATCATCCTATAGCCTACAAAAGCACACCTATTCGTCAACATGCTACTTCACTCATAAAAATCTTGTATAAAATAATATTGTCCTTCGAAAAAGTATGAGCCGTAAAAAAGAATCCTAATCATAAAGACTAGAATTATAGTTTTTTATTACAGTATACTGGAGGAAAGACGATTGGATAGGTACCTTGTTATGGGGCGGTTACCATAAAAAAAATAGTTAATTCCTGACTAGCAGCAAAAAAAACATTCTTTTCCAAACTACAACCTATGAGATTACTGGCTGACTCTCAATCAGACCAATTTATTTTTACTTATCTAGTTTTTTACCAAGTTCAATGATATATTGTTTTAAATCATCTTTTACCTGAGGATGTTGAAGGGCATAATCAATGGAAGTCTTCATAAATCCAAATTTATCCCCAACATCATATCGGTTTCCTTTGAACTCTCTTGCAAAAACACGTTGTGTTTTGTTAAGTGTATCAATAGCATCTGTTAGTTGAATCTCATTACCTGCCCCTGGCTCTTGATTTTCCAAAATATCGAAAATTTCTGGAGTCAACAGATAGCGACCGATAATAGCAAGATCACTTGGAGCCTCTTCTGGCGCTGGCTTTTCCACAAAAGTCTCAACGCTATACAGCCCATCGACTCCTTCACCTTGAGGAGCGATGACACCATAAGCAGACACTTCATCATGAGGCACTGGCATTACTGCAATTGTAGAAGCAAATGTCTGCTCATAATCGTTCATTAGTTGTTTGGTCAATGGCGGAGCTTTCTCATCTGTTATATCCATAAGGTCATCACCAAGCATAACCACAAAAGGTTCATTACCAACAAAAGCCTTCGCCTGTAAGACAGCATCTCCCAGACCACGCGGATGAGACTGACGAATAAAGTGCAAACGAATACCTGTTGTCTCATCCACAAGTTTCAAGAGATCCGTTTTCCCTTTTTCCTTCAAGTTGTATTCCAACTCAAAGTTTGAATCAAAATGATCCTCAATAGAACGCTTTGACTTCCCAGTCACAACAAGAATGTCTTCGATACCAGACTTCAAAGCCTCTTCAACAATAAATTGAATTGTTGGCTTGTCAACAATCGGTAACATTTCCTTCGCCAAAGCCTTGGTCGCTGGTAAAAAACGCGTTCCTAAACCTGCTGCTGGAATAACAGCTTTTCTAACTTTTTTCATAAATAACTCCTTTTAATTATATAATTCGTTATATCATAATTATTTATAAGAATTCAATCTGAAAATATAATTAATCAATAAACTCAACATTTGACCTAGTCAAGCATTTTTGTAACACTAGTGTATAAAATTTCTTACGCTGCACGACATCGTGCAGCATAAGGTGTA
>NZ_JBMVJB010000035.1:0-21069 GCF_049893425.1 Streptococcus sp. VTCC 12886
GACATAATAAAACTCCCCTTATAGTTTCTAGTGAAAATTTTTATTTTTTCACTGTCCACTATAAGGGGAGTATATCAATAATACTTCTCGGTTTTTCTATTTAATAAAACAAAAAAACCTTGATTTCTCAAGGTTTCCTACACGTTCTTACTCCGCCAACAGGGCTCGAACCTGTGACATCATGATTAACAGTCATGCGCTCTACCGACTGAGCTATGGCGGAAAAAATAGTCCGTACGGGATTCGAACCCGTGTTACCGCCGTGAAAAGGCGGTGTCTTAACCCCTTGACCAACGGACCATTTATTCTACAGAACAATAATTAGTATAATATAGCTCCAATCGTTTGTCAATATATTTTTACTATTTTTATCAACTTGACAGACTGAACCCTTTAATGTAAAATAAAATGGTTACTAGCGGTTCCATAGCTCAGCTGGATAGAGCATTCGCCTTCTAAGCGAACGGTCGCAGGTTCGAATCCTGCTGGAATCATTTTATCCCATCAGATTAGGTGGGATTTTTTTCTTGCCATAATTTGTAAGTCACATACATCATAGGAAGTATAACCCCAACCAAAGCATATTCATGAAACATTCTGGACAAGATTGTAGCACAAATTACCCCAAGCATAAAGCTAATTATGGTTATAAATATATTTCGTCCTATCTTTATCAACTTCTTATTTTTTTCCATTATTCCTTTGAACCAAATAAAGGCTGCATTTTTGACATTACCAGTCATCATTACATTTGCATATGGAACACCCCTTAAAGTTCTAAATGTTTCAACTTGTATAGAAGCTACAAAAGCTAAGATAGCCATGGTATAAAATGAAGACATAACCGGTGTCAGTATAACAGCAATTAATACAAAACATAACATAATGACACTGCTACCTAAATGCCAGGGATAGTGTCTTTTTAGAAAGTAATTTTTCACCAAATAGGTAAAAAATTGCCCACATACAAAGAAGAAAATAGGAATTAGAAAATGGATGGTATTTGTAAAATTCCCTTGTCCCAATTGATTAGCTAAAAGAATAACATTTCCTGATTGAACACCTGCAAAGCGACCACCTTGAGTTAAATATGTAAAAGCATTTAGATAACCACTTATAAAAGTTAAACAACTTGCGATACGAAGTCCTTCAAAAACTCTATATTTCCTCACTCTTTGTCTCCCATGTTTCACATGAAACTATTTATGGTAAGGACTTCCCTGTTGAATCATAAAAGCCCTATAAATTTGCTCTATCAATACTAATCGCATTAATTGGTGTGGTAGGGTCAATTTTCCAAAACTCATCAATAAATTTGCCCTGTTCTTAACAACAGAATCTAATCCCAAACTTCCACCAATAACAAATGTAATATCTGAATAACCACTAGTTGTAATAGTATCTAATTTTTTACTAAATTCCTCTGAAGGGAATTGAGTTCCTTCAATCGCCAATACAATAACAAATTCTCGATCAGAGATTTTTGACATAATGCGATCAGACTCTTTTTTCAGAATTTGTTCATTCGCTGCCTGACTAGCATTGTCTGGTGTTTTTTCATCTTGTAGTTCTATGAATTCAAGCTTCGCAAACCTTCCCAACCTCTTTGCATATTCGCTTATACCATCTTTTAAATATTTTTCTTTCAGTTTACCAACGGTTATCAATTTTATTTTCATAAAAATATTGTAACATATCCACAGGTTATTCTCAGTAGTTGATTATAAAAAATTCTCTATAAATCTGTAGTTATACACATACTAGTAAAAGTTATCCACAGCTTGTGGATTGATTTTTGAAAAATTTAAGTTATAATTAAGAAAGTAATTGTAATCTTAAAGCGAAATTTAAGAAAGTAATTGTAATCTTAAAGCGGAATTGGGAAACTAGGAGGAACCTTTTAATGAAAAAATTATTGAAATTTGTTATTTTGTTTGTTGTTGGATTTTTAGGAGGAATTGGTGGGTATTACTTTGCTTCATCAACTCTGACTCAAGGAAATTCTACTTCAAATCAAGCAAATACAACCAGTGTAAGCAGTGTTCAATATAGCAACGAAACTTCCACCACTAAAGCTGTGGAAAAAGTTCAAGATGCTGTTGTCTCCGTTATCAATTATCAAACTCAATCATCGGATAGCCTCAGTTCTATTTTTGGTAACATTGAAAGTTCAGATGAGCTAGCTGTTGCTGGAGAAGGTTCAGGTGTTATTTATAAAAAAGATGGTGATACAGCATATATTGTTACAAACAACCACGTAATTTCAGGTGCTGAAAAAATCGATATACTTTTGGCTTCTGGAGAAAAGCTTAGCGGAGAACTCGTAGGTGCAGATACTTATTCAGACATTGCTGTTATCAAAATTGCTGCAGATAAAGTGACCACTATTGCTGAATTTGCTAATTCAGACACAATTAAAGTTGGAGAAACTGCGATTGCAATTGGTAGCCCATTAGGAAGTGTCTATGCAAATACAGTAACCCAGGGGATTATTTCTAGTCTCAGTCGTACAGTAACTTCACAAACAGAAGATGGCCAAACAATCTCAACAAATGCTATCCAGACTGATGCAGCCATTAACCCAGGTAACTCAGGTGGACCACTTATCAATATTCAAGGACAAGTTATCGGTATCAACTCAAGTAAAATAACCTCTAGTTCTGTCAGCAGTTCAGGAGTTGCAATAGAAGGAATGGGCTTTGCAATTCCCTCAAATGATGTTGTACAGATTATTAATCAATTAGAAACAAATGGTAAAGTTACTCGTCCAGCTCTTGGTGTACAAATGGTCAATCTAACAGACCTATCTACTAGTCAATTAGAAAAAGCAGGATTAGCAAATACAGACTTAACATCTGGAGTACTAATTGTATCTACTCAACCAGGTTTGCCAGCTGATGGAAAATTTGAACCATATGATGTCATTATTGAAATCGATGGTGAAACCATTGAAAATAAGAGTGATTTACAAAGTGAACTTTACAAGCATCAAATTGGCGACACCATAACTGTTACCTATTATAGAAATAATAAGAAAATGACTGTTGACATTAAGTTGACACATTCAACGGATGATTTGTCATAAGATAATGTTTAAATAGACTTTACACAATTGTAAAGTCTATTTATTTTTGTTAGAATAACCGTATGGAAGAACTACACTATCTCAAAATAAAAGACATTCAGGCCAATCCCTATCAACCAAGATTGCATTTTGATGAAGAAAAATTATTGGAATTAGCTCAATCTATCAAAGAAAATGGCGTCATTCAACCTATTATTGTTCGCAGATCACCGGTGATTGGTTTTGAGTTACTTGCTGGTGAAAGACGATTAAGAGCTAGTCAACTAGCGGGATTAACAGAGATTCCAGCAGTCATCAAGCATCTATCTGATGATGATTTACTCTACCAAGCTATCATAGAAAACTTACAACGCTCTGACCTTAATCCTATTGAAGAGGCTCATTCCTACGAAAAGTTGATAGAAAAAGGCTTAACACATGATGAGATTGCTCAAATCATGGGAAAATCACGACCATATATCACTAATCTTCTTCGCTTACTCCATTTATCCGAATCTACGAGGCAAGCAGTAGAAACAGGAAAAATCACACAAGGGCATGCTAGACAGCTAGTAGCACTATCAGAGAAACAACAAGCAGAATGGGTTCAAAAAATCCAAGAAAAGGATATCAGCGTACGAAAATTAGAAACAATACTATCCTCTAAAAAGAAAAAAACAATTAGAAAATCCAACCAATTTATTTCAGAAGAAGAAGAGAAATTAGCAAAACTACTTGGAACCAAAGTAACAATCCAACAAAAGAAAAATGGATCGGGACAACTGACTATTCACTTTCAAAACATCGAAGAATTTGAAAGAATTATCAACAGTCTGAAATAGCATTGTTTATATTTTTATTCTATATACAAGGTTTTCCACAAGAAAATGTTTAAGAAATTCACTCGTATAGACTGTTTATTTGATTTATTCACATATTGTGGATAACTTTTATAAACAGTGTGGATTTTTTTAACACCTGTGGAAAACTTTTCTTTTTTATGGTAAACTATTAGGACGATAATAAAAAGAAGGGAGGATGTTATGAATCAAGAACAACGTTTTTGGCATCGTTTTTTAGAATTGGTGCAATCGAATTTTAAACCGTCTGTATATGACTTTTACGTTGCTGATGCAAAACTACTTACTATTCAACATCATACTGCCAAAATATTTCTGAATCGTGACTTCAAAAAAGAATTTTGGGAAAAGAATTTTGAAGAATTAATGGTAGCTGCAAGTTTTGAAGTATACGGTGAACCTATTACGATTCTGTACCAGTTTACTGAAGAAACTACACAATATACTCCTCAGAGTGGGGCAATACAACCAATAGAAAATAACATAGCTGAGGCTGCACCTGCTGAAATTCTTCCTACTGTTCATCCTGATATTAAACCTCAATATACATTTGAAAACTTTGTGCAAGGAGACAATAATCAATGGGCAAAAGCAGCCGCACTGGCTGTCTCTGACAATCTGGGAGGCTTGTACAATCCATTATTTATTTTTGGAGGCCCAGGACTCGGTAAGACACATATTTTGAATGCAATTGGAAATAAGGTATTAAGTGATAACCCTCACGCGCGAATTAAGTATGTCTCTTCAGAAACCTTTATCAATGACTTTTTAAAACATCTGCAATTAAACGATATGGATAGTTTTAAGAAGACCTATCGGAATCTAGATTTGCTACTCATTGATGACATTCAATCATTGAAAAATAAGGCCTCTACGCAAGAAGAGTTTTTCAATACATTTAATGCACTCCACACCAAAGATAAACAAATTGTATTGACAAGTGACAGAAACCCTGATTTCTTAGATAACATTGAAGAGCGCTTGGTAACACGTTTTAAATGGGGATTAACAAGTGAAATAACTCCGCCAGATTACGAAACGCGAATTGCGATTCTACGAAATAAATGTGATGAATCGCCCTATACATTCACCAATGAGACACTCTCTTATCTAGCAGGACAATTTGATTCCAACGTTCGTGATTTAGAAGGAGCATTGAAAGATATTAATCTTTTGGCCTCCATGCGAAATCTTTCTGAAATTACCGTTGAAGTTGCAGCAGAGGCTATTCGTTCTAGAAAACAAACAAGTCCTCAAAACCTAGTCATACCAATTGAAAAAATTCAAAATGAGGTAAGCAATTTTTACGGTGTTAGTGTAAAAGAATTGAAGGCCTCTAAACGAGTGCAACATATTGTTCACGCGCGCCAGGTGGCTATGTATCTAGCAAGAGAATTGACCGATAACTCTCTTCCAAAAATAGGAAAAGAATTTGGTAATAGAGACCATACAACTGTCATGCATGCCTACAATAAAATAAAATCTCTCTTGTTAGATGACGATAATTTAGAAATAGAGATAACTGCTATAAAAAATAAAATCCGCTAAGTTGTGGATAACTTCTATCAAAACCCGCCAAGTTATCCACAATTTGTGAACAAGTAGAAATCCTTGATTTATCTATAGTTTTTTAAGTTATCCACACTTTTCACAGAACCTACTATTACTATTAACCTTATAGATACTAAATAAAGGAGAATCCATGATTCAATTTTCAATAAATAAAACTATTTTTTTACAAGCATTGAATGTTACTAAAAGAGCTATCAGTAGTAAGAATGCTATTCCAATTCTTTCAACTGTTAAAATTTCAGTAACAAGTGAAGGAATTACTTTAACAGGTTCAAATGGACAAATTTCAATTGAACACTATATTTCCACTCAGGATGAAAATGCTGGTTTATTAATCTCTTCACCAGGTTCTATTCTTTTAGAAGCTGGATTCTTCATCAATGTTGTTTCTAGCATGCCGGATCTAGTATTAGATTTCGCTGAGATTGAACAAAAGCAAATTGTTTTAACCAGTGGAAAATCTGAAATTACTTTAAAAGGGAAAGATTCTGAGCAATATCCTCGTTTACAGGAAGTTCCTACCTCAAAACCTCTGATATTAGAAACAAGTACACTTAGACAAACCATCAATGAAACAGCCTTTGCGGCCTCTACCCAGGAAAGTCGTCCAATTTTGACCGGTGTTCACTTTGTTCTGACAGAACATAAGAATCTAAAAACAGTAGCAACAGACTCGCACCGAATGAGTCAACGTAAACTAGAATTAGACACATCAGGAGATGACTTTGATGTTGTAATCCCAAGTCGATCCCTTCGTGAATTTACAGCTGTCTTTACAGATGATATTGAGACAGTAGAAGTATTCTTCTCCAATAATCAAATTCTATTTAGAAGTGAATCAATTAGCTTCTATACTCGGCTATTAGAAGGAACATATCCAGATACTGATCGTTTGATTCCAGTAGAATATAAAACAACAGTTGTTTTTAATACTTCTTCCTTACGCCACTCTATGGAACGCGCACGCTTACTGTCAAATGCTACTCAAAATGGTACTGTAAAACTAGAGATTACCAATAGCAAAGTTTCTGCCCACGTAAATTCGCCAGAAGTTGGACGGGTGAATGAAGAATTAGACACCGTCGAAGTATTAGGTGAGGACTTAGTAATCAGCTTTAATCCAACTTATTTGATTGAAGCTTTGAAAGCTACAACTAGTGAACAAGTGAAAATTAGCTTCATTTCTTCAGTTCGACCATTTACCTTGGTGCCAAATAATGATGGTGAAGACTTTATTCAATTAATAACCCCAGTTCGCACAAACTAATATGAACAAGAACGGCCAAATAGGCCGTTTTTATGTTATACTAAAAAAATAATACTCTGTAATAATGAATGTGACTAGTGATGGGAAATAGATGACTTTATATATCTTAGCAAATCCGAATGCAGGTAGCCATACTGCCAATAGCATCGTATCAAGCATTAAGGATAATTATCCGCAATTTTCAATTATAGACTCAATCCTAGAGGGAAAAAGACAAAGCATATATGTTTTACAGAGTTCTTTTGGAACAGTTGTGAATAGCATGGATATTGGGTTTGCAGCACAAGTAATCAATAGTTCTACAGATTCAGCTTTAAAAAGAATTTTAAATAAAATTAGGTAAATTAACTTACTTATTTTTTAATATCAGAACCCTATTTTCAAAGCAATCCATTAATATATAAGTGATTCTTGATGAAAAATCCTATCCATTAGACAATCTCTTTTTTCTTTCGATAGCCAACAGTAGTTATTTTGGTGGTGGAATTATGATTTGGTCAACAGCAAGTGCTAAAAAGAAAGAAATTGATCTTGTTTACTTTGAGAATGGTTCGTTTTTTCAATGAGTTCAGTCATTGTTATCTATGGTTTTGAAAAAGCATGAATTATCACCAACTATTCGTCATCTAACTCGTTTACACGTAGTACTTAAATCAAATGAAAAACTTTTATTACAGATGGATGGAGAGATTACTACAGCAAACGAAGTAAGTTTAATCTATCAAGAAAGAAGTATGTATCTTTAAGGAGGAAGTATGTATCAATTAGGATCCTTTGTTGAAATGAAAAAGCCTCATGCTTGTGTCATCAAATCGACCGGAAAGAAGGCCAATAAGTGGGAAGTAATCCGTCTAGGAGCGGATATCAAAATCCGCTGCAGCAACTGTGACCATGTAGTGATGATGAGCCGGCATGATTTTGAGAAAAAAATGAAGAAAGTTCTGCCAAGCGAAGGCTAGTTGACAACTTGCAACCGTTGGTTGCGAACATTTCTAAAGTATTGCTAGTCAGCGACTCATGTCTAAGTTATACTAAACTTAGAAATCAGGAGGAATCTATCATGACTCAATTAGCCCAACAAATTCGAGCTTTACGCACAGCTAAGAATCTATCCCAAGATGGACTGGCAGAGAAACTCTATATTTCCCGTCAGGCTATTTCCAAATGGGAAAATGGTGAAGCAACGCCAGATATTGATAAACTGGTCCAGCTGGCAGAAATTTTTAATGTCAGTCTGGACTATCTGGTTTTAGGAAAAGAGCCTGAGAACAATACCAAGACAACAAGAGCATATCAAACAGCAGAGCAAAAAATGGATATTTGGCAATTTATTGCTGGCTATTGGTGGATAGTGCTCTCTATTTTGGGATTTTTATCTTGGTTTCTACCTCATATTTTGCCATCTATTTTTGGATGATAGAGAGCTTGTTGATTCGCAAGCTTTTTTTCAAACTTTCTGCTATAATAGTAATGATCGAATTTTTAATTGGAGAGTAATAAACATGGCTTTAACAGCAGGAATCGTAGGTTTACCTAACGTAGGTAAATCAACCTTATTTAATGCAATTACAAAGGCAGGAGCGGAAGCAGCAAACTACCCGTTCGCAACAATTGATCCGAACGTCGGTATGGTGGAAGTACCTGATGAGCGGTTACAAAAATTGACCGAACTCATTACCCCTAAAAAAACAGTGCCAACTACTTTTGAATTTACCGATATTGCTGGTATCGTCAAAGGTGCTTCAAAAGGTGAAGGGCTTGGAAATAAATTCTTGGCCAATATCCGTGAGGTGGATGCCATCGTTCACGTTGTTCGTGCTTTTGATGATGAAAATGTCATGCGTGAACAAGGCCGTGAAGATGCATTTGTGGATCCAATCGCAGATATTGATACCATTAACCTAGAATTGATTTTGGCGGACCTAGAGAGCATCAACAAGCGTTATGCGCGTGTTGAAAAAATGGCCCGTACTCAAAAAGACAAGGATTCTATAGCAGAATTTACGGTTCTTGAAAAAATTAAGCCAGTTTTAGAAGATGGAAAATCTGCCCGTACCGTATCATTTACTGATGAGGAACAAGAGATTGTGAAACAGTTGTTCCTTTTGACTACTAAGCCAGTACTCTACGTAGCCAATGTTGATGAGGATAAGGTAGCTAATCCAGACACTATCGCATATGTCCAACAAATTCGTGATTTTGCTGCGACAGAAAATGCAGAAGTGGTGGTGATTTCTGCGCGTGCAGAAGAAGAAATTTCAGAACTAGATGATGAAGACAAGGGTGAGTTTTTGGAAGCTCTTGGTTTAACAGAATCTGGCGTGGACAAATTAACCCGTGCAGCCTACCACTTACTTGGATTAGGTACTTACTTTACAGCAGGAGAGAAGGAAGTACGTGCATGGACTTTCAAACGGGGGATTAAAGCACCTCAAGCTGCAGGTATTATTCACTCAGACTTTGAAAAAGGCTTTATCAGAGCAGTAACCATGTCCTACGATGATTTAATCAAGTATGGTAGCGAAAAGGCTGTAAAGGAAGCTGGACGTCTTCGTGAAGAAGGAAAAGATTATATCGTTCAAGATGGTGATATCATGGAGTTCCGTTTTAATGTCTGATAGCCAACAATTCCCATTCTCTAATGCTGTATTTACAAAGTGCTTAGGTAGAGGAATCGATATAAAAAGAGTTCGTAGAATAATAGGACTAGTATTCGGTTGGGAAGTATTTTCCAGCCTTTTGGTATTTCTAATTGTTTAGTTTGTTTTTAGCACTAGGCATCGAACTATTTGCAGTACTAGAGTACAGCAAAGTGAGTGGGAAAGAACTTGACCAGGTCAAAAAGAGTACCCCATCACTTCCAAATATGTAGGTTCGGGCTTCTATGGTCACCTTCTAATTTTACAGTGACCAGCTGAAACAGTTTCCCAAACGAGCCTCGCTTTTATTTTTTTAGCTCGGGTTAAAACAGTCACTTCCCTGACTGTTTTAATCCACCCCACTGGACTATTTTGACACAAACTTCGTTTGTTTTATTTCCTACCTCTAACAATCTCCCAGATTGTTAGAGCAATCAACCACTGCGCTGAGATGTTGACACGAACTCTGAGAAGTTGTCCTGGGCTTGAGCCTAGCCTCATCTGGAAATAAGGAAACGGTTCAATGAAGTAATAAAAGATAAACTAAATGACAATAAGGAGGATAAATGACACGATTGATTATTGGTCTAGGGAATTCAGGAGACCGTTATTTTGAAACCAAGCATAATGTTGGTTTTATGCTTATTGATAAAATTGCTAAGCGTGAAAATGTAACCTTTACCCACGATAAGATTTTTCAAGCTGATATTGCAACAACTTTCATAGATGGAGAAAAAATCTTTTTAGTTAAACCAACTACGTTTATGAATGAGTCAGGAAAAGCTGTCCATGCTCTGATGACCTACTATGGTTTAAACGAAAAAGATATTTTAGTTGCATACGATGATTTAGATATGGCTGTTGGGAAAATTCGTTTTCGCCAAAAAGGTTCTTCTGGCGGCCATAATGGAATAAAATCTATCGTTAAATATATTGGAACACAAGAATTCGATCGGATTAAAATTGGAATTGGTCGCCCTAAAGGGAAGATGAGTGTTGTCAATCATGTCTTATCAGGATTTGATGCAGAGGATCGCATTGAAATTGATTTAGCACTAGATAAACTTTACAGTGCTGTCAAGTTTTATTTAGAAGAAGATGATTTTGAAGCAATTATGAGAAAGTTTAACGGATAATGAATATATTAGATATTCTTCACAAGAATAAGCAAATCCACCAATGGCAGTCGGGATTGAATAAATCAACTAGGCAATTGCTGTTAGGGCTTTCTGGAACGAGTAAATCTTTAGTCATGGCTACTGCTTATGATTGTCTAGCAGAGAAAATAATGATAGTGACTGCTAGTCAGAATGAAGCTGAAAAGCTAGTAGCAGATTTAACAGCGATAATTGGCAGTGAGAATGTTTACAACTTCTTTACAGACGATAGTCCGATTGCAGAGTTTATATTTGCCTCAAAAGAACGAATCCAGTCAAGAATTGATAGCTTGAATTTTTTGACTGACACCACTCGGTCAGGTATTATTGTTGTCAGTATGGCAGCTTGTAGGGTTTTATTGCCAAATCCAGTAACCTATAAAAATGCGAAGATTCAAATTGAAATAGGTCAAGAATTTGAAGTTGACACTCTTGTAAAGAAACTAGTTAATATTGGTTATAAGAAAGTGTCTCGTGTCTTAACACAGGGAGAATTTAGCCAACGTGGTGATATACTAGATATTTTTGATATGCAAGCAGACTCACCATATCGCTTGGAATTTTTTGGAGACGAGATTGATGGTATTCGAATTTTTGATGTGGATAGTCAAAAATCTTTAGAAAATCTAGATAAAGTCATCATTTCTCCTGCTTCAGATATCCTTTTGTCTTCGGAAGATTTTAAGCGAGCGAGACAAAAAATTCAAATAGCCATTGAACATTCAAGTATAGAAGATCAGCAGTCTTATTTACGCGAAGTATTAGCAGATATGCAAGCGGAGTATAGACATCCAGACTTGCGTAAATTCTTATCTTTTTTATATGAAAAATCATGGACCTAATTGGACTATCTACCTAAGAGTTCTCCTGTATTTTTAGATGATTTTCATAAAATTGCTGACAAACAAGCACAGTTTGAAAAAGAGGTTGCTGAATTATTGACAGATGATTTACAAAATAGTAAATCCGTGTCAAGTCTTAAGTATTTTGCATCAACGTATTCAGAATTAAGAAAATATAAACCTGCTACCTTCTTTTCGAGTTTTCAAAAGGGGTTGGGAAATGTAAAATTCGATGCACTTTATCAATTTACACAATACCCTATGCAAGAATTCTTCCACCAAATTCCACTTTTAAAGGAAGAATTGACTCGGTATGCTAAGTCAAAGAATACGGTCATTATTCAAGCAAGTTCTGAATCAAGTTTACATACTTTACAAAAATCTTTACAAGAGTATAATATCCAACTACCATCTTATCCATCAGATAAGTTGGTAGAAGGTCAACAACAAGTTACTATTGGCCAATTTACAGCTGGGTTTCATCTGATGGATGAAAAGCTTGTTTTGATTACTGAAAAAGAGATTTTTAATAAAAAAATTAAGCGTAAGGTTCGAAAAACGAATATTTCTAATGCTGAGCGCATAAAGGACTATAGTGAGCTAGCTGTTGGTGACTATGTAGTTCACCATGTTCACGGTATTGGTCAGTATTTAGGAATTGAAACCATCGAAATTTCAGGAATTCATCGTGATTATCTGACTGTCCAATATCAAAATGCAGATCGAATTTCCATTCCAGTCGAACAAATAGATCTTCTCTCCAAATACTTAGCATCTGATGGAAAAGCTCCAAAAGTTAATAAATTAAATGATGGTCGTTTCCAGCGAACAAAACAAAAAGTTCAAAAACAAGTAGAAGATATAGCAGATGATTTAATTAAACTATATGCTGAGCGTAGCCAACTAAAAGGCTTTGCCTTTTCACCAGATGATGAGAATCAGGTTGAGTTTGACAACTACTTTACACATGTGGAAACCGACGACCAACTTCGTTCCATTGATGAAATTAAGAAGGACATGGAAAAAGACTCTCCAATGGATCGTTTATTAGTAGGAGATGTTGGTTTTGGTAAAACAGAAGTAGCTATGCGTGCTGCCTTTAAAGCTGTCAATGATGGCAAACAGGTTGCTGTTCTTGTACCAACGACTGTTCTGGCCCAACAACATTATGTGACTTTCCAAGAACGATTTGCAGAATTTCCTGTAAATGTGGATGTTATGAGTCGTTTTAAAACAAAGGCAGAGCAGGAAAAAACACTTGAGAAGTTGAAAAAAGGACAAATTGATATCCTGATTGGGACCCATCGTCTTCTATCAAAAGATGTTATTTTTGCAGATTTAGGTTTACTGGTCATTGATGAAGAGCAACGGTTCGGTGTTAAACATAAAGAACGGTTGAAAGAATTGAAAAAGAAAATTGATGTCTTAACATTGACTGCTACCCCAATTCCTCGTACTCTACAAATGTCTATGCTAGGGATAAGAGACTTATCGGTAATTGAGACTCCACCGACCAATCGGTATCCTGTTCAGACATATGTGATGGAAACAAATCCATCTGTAATTCGAGATGCAGTTCTACGAGAAATTGATCGTGGAGGTCAGGTTTACTATCTTTACAATAAAGTTGACACCATTGAACAGAAAGTATCTGAATTAAAAGAATTAGTTCCAGAAGCTACTATAGGATATGTTCATGGTCAAATGTCAGAGATCCAATTAGAAAATACTCTCTATGCCTTTGTAGAGGGTGAGTATGATATTATAGTGACCACAACAATCATCGAAACAGGTGTTGATATTCCAAATGCTAATACACTGTTTATTGAGAATGCAGATCACATGGGACTGTCAACTCTTTATCAACTTAGAGGACGTGTTGGCCGTTCCAGTCGGATTGCCTATGCCTATCTCATGTACCGTCCAGACAAGTCCTTGACAGAAGTAGCTGAAAAACGTTTGGAGGCAATCAAGGGCTTTACAGAACTAGGATCAGGTTTCAAGATTGCTATGCAGGATTTGTCTATTCGTGGTGCAGGTAATATTTTAGGTGCTGCCCAGTCAGGATTTATTGATTCTGTAGGCTATGAACTATATTCACAATTGCTAGAACAGGCTATTTTAGAAAAACAAGGCAAGGCGGCTCAGCGTCAGAAAAGCAACTCTGAGATTAACCTACAGATTGATGCTTATCTACCAAGTGACTACATTGCTGACCAACGGCAAAAAATCGAAATTTACAAACGCATCAAGAGCATTGACAGTCGTGTAAACTATCAAGAATTACAAGAAGAATTGATAGACCGTTTTGGTGAATATCCAGATGTTGTTGCATACTTACTTGAAATTGGACTTCTTAAATCTTACCTGGACCAGGTCTTTTGTTGTACGGTTTTAAAACGACAACATCAGGTGATTATCACATTTGAACCGATGGCAGGTCAAATTTTTCTAACGCAAGATTATTTCGAAGCACTTTCTTCCACTAATTTAAAAGCTCAGATAACAGAAAATAGAGGAAAGTTGGAAATTATTTTTAATGTTCAACAGAAAAAAGAATATGAGATTTTAGGAGAAATGATTTGTTTTGCTGAAAAGTTGCAAGAAATAAAGGCTAGAAAGGCAGAATAAATTTCTCAATTGATCGAAAAAATGGTAGAATATTTACTTGAGGTAAAGGTATGAGACTAGATAAATATTTAAAAGTTTCTCGCATTATCAAGCGTCGAACAGTTGCAAAAGAAGTAGCTGATAAGGGAAGAATAAAAGTCAATGGCATTTTAGCAAAATCTTCAACAGATTTGAAAATGAATGATCAGATTGAAATCCAATTCGGCAATAAACTACTCACTGTTAAAGTACTTGAAATGAAAGATTCTACAAAAAAAGAAGATGCACTGAAAATGTATGAAATAATCAGTGAAAAAAGGATAGAAACAGATGAAAAAATCTAACATCCTCCAACTGAATAATTCGTTTATTCAGTCAGAACGCCAAAAAAATCAACATTTTCACGAAGAACGACAACGAAAAAATCGTTTTATGGGAGCCATACTTGTTTTAGTCATTTTTTTGTTTATATTGCCTACTTACAACTTAGTTCAAAGCTATGGTAAGTTGCAAGAAAATGAAAAGAAATTGGTTGAATTAGAAACACGGTATGAAGAATTAGTCGATGTTGAAAAGCAAGAATCTCAATTGGTAACCAAATTAAAAGATGAAGATTATGCTACCAAATATGTTCGAGCAAAATATCAATACTCTAAAGAAGGGGAATTTGTCTACAATATTCCAGGGTTACCGAATGACTGAGTCTATTTTACAAATTGTGGAGCAATTTTTACAGCATTCTGACGAAAAATTAGAAGAATTATCGAAAAAAAATAGGGAACTGAAGCTAGAAGAAAAGGAAGCATAGAATAGAGAGGAAAGGAGGGAATATGCAGAAAAAACTGATCGTATGGTTGTTACCAATTTTATTTGGATGGCAAGTGGTTGATAGTACTGAAATACCGTTTGAACTCACAGCGCAAGAAGAATATGAATTAACGCAAACTGTTTATGATCAGTATTTTCAAACAATCCCTCAAAATCCAAATGTTTTTCAAACTGAAAGTATCTATTCTGATGTAAACTTGACTCAGGTAAGTGGACAAATAAAACCAAATCAAGATTTTTCTATCACAGGTGTAGCAATCAATGAAAGGAAAGAGTTAGTGTATCAATTAGATAATACTCACTATATTCTTGCAAGTAAACAGCTACTCTTTGATGATACGATTGTGACCGAATCCACTGTAGAACAAACTTATTGGCTTAAACAAGGATTTACTGTATTGTCTTCCCCAATTTCTAATCAAGCAAAGGAATTGAAAACAGACTTGCGGGCCTATCAAGCAATTACCATTTCTAAAATTGCGACAACTGCCATTGGAGACTTTGCCTATATCAGTGATAAAGGCTGGATTTCACTAAAAGATTTATCAGAAAAAGACAATAGAATGGAAGCTGTTCAAGCATTACTGAGTAGCAACTATTCAAAAAATAATATAGGAATTTATGTAAAAGATTTAACAACTGAAACGGAAGCAGGTGTCAATCAAGACAAGATATTTTATTCTGCAAGTATTGCTAAGCTCCCTATTTTATACTATGTCCAAGAGCAACTGAATGCTGGTCAAGTTGCTTTGAACACTACAGTCAAATATACAGCAGAATCAATCTCATTTAATGGGGCATATAAAGTCTCTGGTAGTGGTTCCTTATCAAAAATACCCGATAACAAAGACTACACCATTGAGGAATTAATCAATAAAACAGCTAAAGAGTCAGATAATATTGCAAGTAATTTACTTTCATATTATATAGCAAATAAATTTGATGATGATTTTTTTCAAGTGACGACTGCTGTTACAGGTAGTAAATGGGATATGGTTTCACGTGAAACATCAGCTCAAGTTGCAGGAAAAATGATGGAAGCCTTATATGAACAAAATGGCTATGTCATAGAAAGTTTATTATCTACCCAATTTGATAACCAACGCATTTCAAAAGATATTCCAGTTCCAGTTGCTCATAAGATTGGTGATGCAGATGATGTGAAACATGATGTGGCAATTGTATATGCAGAATCTCCTTTTGTTTTATCCATCTTTACGGATAAATCAAGCTATGATGAGATTACTCAAATCGCAAATGATATTTATGGTATATTAAAATAAATGAAAAAAAATTTTTTAAAAGTGACACAGGAAGGTCACTTTTTTGATAAACACAAGAAAGTATTAGTGGCCGTATCAGGTGGTTTAGATTCTATGAATCTATTTCATCTCTTGTACGAATACAGTAAAGAATTAGGAATTGAACTTGGACTTGCCCATGTCAACCATGGACAAAGAGAGGAATCTGTTACTGAGGAAAAATATCTCAAACAGTTAGCAAAAGATTGTGAAGTACCTTTCTATTTATCCCGCTTTGAAGGAATATTTTCAGAAGAAGCAGCACGTAAATGGCGCTATACATTTTTTGCTGAAGTTATGGAGAAAGAGGGATACACTGCTCTAGTCACAGCCCATCATGCTGATGATCAAGCTGAGACGGTGTTGATGCGTTTGATAAGAGGGAGTCGACTGCGCCACCTATCTGCCATTAAGTCTATTCAACCCTTTGCCTCAGGTGAGCTTATACGACCACTACTATCTTTCCATAAAACCGAGTTTGAAGACTTATTTCACTTTGAAGATAGTAGTAATACAGATTTGGGATATTTTCGAAATAGAGTCAGAAATAACTACATTCCACAGTTTAAACAAGAAAATCCTAAAATTGATGTGGCACTCAATCATCTAGCAGATGATACCAATTACATCTATCAAGCATTACGAGACTTAACAAAGGATATATCAACAACTGACTTGGTAAGTTTTCAACAACAGACACCTGCGGTTCAACGCGTCTTAGTTGAAGAGTATTTAGATACTTTTCCTGATTTACAACTCTCTCGTTCTCAGTTCGAGCAATTGATACATATATTACAATCAAATAAGAACTATTATCATATATTAAAAAATGACTATGTACTAGAGAAAAACTATCAGAATTTTCGTATCTATAAAATAGGACCAGAGACGTATAGCCAACAGAAAAATATCGTGATAAAATCAGAAGGTATTTTTTCATATGATTCTTATATTTTTTCTCTGAACTACCCCTTAAAAGATGCGGATTGGGTAATTTATTTTCCAACAGATGAACCAATTTTATTAAGAGGAAGACAAGCAGGAGATACTATCCTAGTAAATGGTATCACTAAAAAAATCCGTCGCTGGTTTATTGACCATAAAATTCCACAAAAAATTAGACAAGAGGCTATTATCATCGAACAATCGGATAAAATATACGGAATTGTAAAACTAGTGACTAGTGATTTGAGTAAATTTGCAAAGAATGATATAATTAAGGCTACCTTATATATAAAAATGAAAGAGTAGAACAACTATGTTGGACAAAGATATAAAGAAAATTCTTGTTTCAGAAGAAGAGATATTCGAAAAAAGTAAAGAACTCGGACAAATTATTGCGAAAGAATATGCTGATAAGAAGCCACTTCTCGTTGGTATTTTGAAAGGTTCTATTCCTTTTATGGCAGAACTTATCAAACATATTGATGCCCATATTGAAACAGACTATATGGTTGTTTCAAGTTACCATGGTGGTACTGAAAGTAGTGGGACAGTTAAAATTATCAAAGACTTAGACAATAGTGTTGCTGGGCGTCATATTATTTTTGTAGAAGATATCATTGATACTGGTCGCACACTGAAAGAATTAAAAGAACTCTTTGCGTTGCGACAAGCTGCATCAATTAAAATTGCTACACTTCTAGATAAACCTGAAGGTCGTGTTGTTGAAATAGAACCAGACTATACTTGTTTCACCATTCCAAATGAATTTGTAGTAGGGTTTGGATTAGATTATGACGAAAATTACCGTAACCTTCCTTATGTTGGTGTACTCAAAGAGGAAGTTTATACAAAATAGAAAAAGGTTTCTTATAATATTATGAACAATCAACCAAATAAAGGATTTATAAAAAATCCTTTTCTCATTATTCTCGTTATAGCGACCTTGGTTACAGCTTTTCAATTTTTTAATGCTGATCAACAGGTTGCAACACAAGAAATTAGCTATTCACAAGTCATTACGGAATTAAAAAATGACAATGTATCTGAAATTACATATCAACCTGATTCAAGTGTCATCGAAATAACAGGTACATATAAAGAAGAACAAGAAGCTAATGATGAACTCGCATCTTCTATCAAATTATTCCAAGTCTCTAGTACAATCAAATATAAAAACTTTAAGGCTCTAATACTTCCATCTGAAACAAGTTTGTCAGAATTACAAACACTTGCGGATGAACATGGTGTTAAAGTTACAGTTAAACCAGAGAGTACAAATGGCTTATGGTTTAGTATCTTGTTAAATCTTGTTCCACTCATTATTTTTGGTGTATTTTTCATGATGATGATGAACCAAGGTGGCGGTGGAGCACGCGGAGCAATGAACTTTGGTCGAAACAAAGCTAAAGCTCTTGAACAAAGCAATATAAAAGTACGTTTCTCAGACGTCGCAGGTGCAGAAGAAGAAAAACAAGAACTGGTAGAAGTTGTTGAATTCTTGAAAGATCCTAAACGTTTCACGAAATTAGGTGCTCGTATTCCAGCCGGCGTCCTTTTAGAGGGCCCTCCGGGAACAGGTAAAACACTACTTGCTAAAGCTGTGGCTGGTGAAGCCGGTGTACCATTCTTTTCTATTTCAGGTTCTGATTTTGTTGAAATGTTTGTTGGTGTTGGTGCTAGTCGTGTACGTTCACTTTTTGAAGATGCTAAAAAAGTAGCCCCAGCCATTATTTTCATCGATGAAATTGATGCCGTTGGTCGCCAACGTGGCGTCGGCATGGGTGGCGGTAATGATGAACGCGAACAAACTCTTAACCAACTCTTGATTGAAATGGATGGTTTTGAAGGAAACGAAGGAATTATTGTTATTGCTGCAACAAACCGTAGTGATGTACTTGATCCAGCTTTGCTTCGTCCAGGGCGTTTTGACCGTAAAGTATTGGTTGGCCGTCCAGATGTTAAAGGTCGCGAAGCTATTCTTAAGGTTCATGCTAAAAATAAACCACTTGCAGCAGACGTTGATTTAAAATTAGTAGCACAACAAACACCAGGTTTTGTTGGAGCTGATTTAGAGAATGTTCTAAACGAAGCGGCACTTGTCGCAGCTCGACGAAATAAAACGATTATTGATGCATCTGATATTGATGAAGCAGAAGATCGTGTCATTGCAGGTCCATCTAAGAAAGATCGTAAGGTGTCTGCTAAAGAACGTGAAATAGTTGCCTACCATGAAGCGGGACACACAATTGTAGGTCTTGTTTTATCAAACGCTCGTGTGGTACATAAAGTAACTATCGTCCCACGTGGTCGTGCAGGAGGTTACATGATTGCACTACCTAAGGAAGACCAAATGCTTCTTTCAAAAGATGATATGAAAGAACAATTGGCAGGCCTTATGGGTGGACGTGTAGCAGAAGAAATTATCTTCAATACACAGACCACAGGAGCGTCAAACGACTTCGAACAAGCAACGCAGATGGCGCGTGCAATGGTTGCAGAGTATGGTATGAGTGAAAAAATGGGTCCAATGCAGTATGAAGGGAACCATTCAATGTTTGGTGGTCAAACGACTCAGAAATATATTTCAGAACAGACTGCTTATGAATTAGATAATGAAGTCAGAGACTTATTAAATGAAGCTCGAAACAAAGCAGCAGATATTATCCAGTCAAACCGTGAAAAGCATAAACTCATCGCTGAGGCATTGCTCAAATATGAAACACTTGATAGTGTCCAAATAAAATCACTCTATGAAACAGGAAAAATGCCTGAGCATACTGAACATGGTGAGGACGATGTCCATCCACTTTCATACGATGAGATAAAAAATAAAATGAATGATCAGTAATAAAATAATTCAAAATATAAATGATTATTCAAAATAGATTTCCATAGCGCTCGTGATTAAGAGCGCTATGTTTGTTATTTAGGGAAATATACAAAGAAACTTCTCTTAGATATTAGTACAAAAATAAATGAAAATACAGTTGAAAATATAGTATCCCAAATTTCAAGTTGAAATTAGCCACCCATAAGAAATTCACTCGGCGACTTGTAGTCCAAGCATTTTTTAGGGTAGTTGTTCATCCAATTTTCGATAAAAGCGACTTCTTTCGAGGTCGTTTTCTTGGTTCCTTTTGGTAACCATCTCCGAATCAATCGATTGTGATTTTCATTTGTTCCCCTCTCCCATGAAGAGTAGGGATGCGCATAGTAGATATACTCCTCAGGAAACACTTCAGCCAGACGACTAAATTCTGTACCGTTATCTGCAGTAATAGACAGAATACGATGTTCCCTCAAGATTCCCTCCAGTGCCTGATTGACTGATTCAGTGGTTCTGTTAGGTATCAGACGGATGATTTGGTGTCTACTCCGACGGTCGGTTAAGACTAAAAGACAATGATTTTTCACTCTAGTTAGTAGAACTGTATCAATTTCATAGTGACCATTTTCTAAGCGAAGATTAATAACTTCAGGACGTTCTTCGATAGATTTGCCTGCTGGTTTAAAGTTAGGACTAGCTTGCTTCTTGAAACTTTTCCCTTTTCTAGGATAAAGCATGTCTGCTTTCGTCAATCCTAAATGGCCATTATGAAACCAATAGTAAATGGTTGAAATGCCAACTTTCATTTTCTTCTTCTTAACCATCATTTCAGGAGAAAATTTTTGCTTAGTATAGTGTACTATTTTCTCTTTCAATTCTTTCGTTAGGATTATCTTTTTCACCGATCGATTTCGATTAGTTTGGTATACCGTTTGTGCATAGTCGGCAGAATAGACTTTTTTGTACAGCCCTTTTCGCACTTGTTGTAAGGTTGTCCCACAATTGACTTCGTTATTAATCGTCTGAGGAGCCTTTCCAAGCAACCCTACAATTTCACGATTGTACATATTTTCATTTTTCCATCGTTCAATCAGGCGACGGTTATCCATTGTCAAATGTTTGCCTTTTGGTGTATAATGTTTTTGCATCTCTGTGCC
>NZ_JBMVJB010000036.1:0-21039 GCF_049893425.1 Streptococcus sp. VTCC 12886
TGTAACATCTCCTTGGATTATGTATGTATTTTACCAAACTATACACAGGTGTTACAACTTAATTATATCAGGTCAATGAAGGAATATAACCTGCGAAAAAAAGCAATAAAAAATATTAATGACCAAATGAAAAATAGTTTCTCTGCTATTGACGAAGCTAAAGAACAAGAAATGGTCAAGTTGATACAATTTCATCAAGATAACGAGTTTGTACGATGATGTGTCTGAAATAAGTCTAGAGATATCGAATGCTTATTTTGTTTGCTATGATTGGTTCTATAGGAAATCCTGTTTTGGTAAAAAAACCAGAGAGTTTTCAATTAAAAATATGGCATTATTTAAACCTATAAATAGTCAATTGTTGAATATGGAATATCTATATTGGTTCTTACAACTAGAACAAGATTTTATGAAAAAGAAAGTGAACGGTGGAGTACAGTCGTTTGTTTCACTAACTTTTTTGAGAAATTATCCACTCCCACTTCCTCCACTCGCAGAACAAAAACGTATTGTAGAGAAGATAGAAGAACTTCTGCCGTATACTAACCAACTGGTTAAAAAGTAGTCTAAATTTCCTAGGGGTGGTCTAATCTCTACAAGATTTCAAAATGGTGACCGTGCCAGGGTCTTGCGTGAAAAATCGCATAATTCCATAGGGGGGGATACCCCCAACAGCATCAAATAAGTGCCACATAGCCTTGTAAGCCTTGATAATAAAGGGTTTATGGGTTATGTGGCTATTTTTATTTCGTTTCATAGTATCCGATTTTGTTGAATTTTGGGCGCTTAAAACGTTGATTTTAGCTCATTTTTCAGCCCTAAAATGTATGATTTGTCTTGCTATTGTGTGACTTTAGAGTGATATATAGTGTAACCAAATAAGGAAAGGATGATGAACATGGAATTTAAAATCACATACGAAATCAAAGGACAACGCAGAAAATAACTGGTGCAGGCAATCAGTGACTATCTAAACACCATCCCTAAATACCTCAGTGTCCCCGCCTGTGCCTATGAGATTGGCGAACTGACCGTTGATCGAGAAGGGGCTGTGATCATTAAGGACATCATGACACCAGTAGAAGTTGACACCACGATTCGTGACCTGGAAGCACAAGGATTTCTACCGACAAATTACGGTGAAAATGCCTTTGATGGCATTGAGGTATCCATGACAAGGGAGATGTTCACCGATTTGACATAAAAATAAAAGCGATGGTAAATCAAAATGACCTAGTGTTAATACTAGGTCATTTTAGTTGTCTAACTCTTGAAAGAATGTGGTAAGTAGAAGTTGGTTTAAAAATTTTTAGGTTCATTTTGTTTTGCAGCTAAAGTATCTAAAAGTAGTCTTGCAATTATATATAGAGGAAGTCGTGAATGCACTTCTACATCTGGAAAATATGTTAACTCTGTTTTAAAGCCAAAAAGTTTTAGCGGAGTATAATTTGAAAGGCTGCCAGAGGGGTTAGCACTCAGTAGAATAATAGTGGCATTGTTTTTTTGACAAATTTTTGCTGCGTCTTGTAATTCTTTTGTTTCTCCATTTAAGGATACAATAACTATACAATCATCTGAATCTAACCTTGTACTAACTTTACGAATAATGTTTGGATCTGTATGGAGTTCTGTATAATAACCTAGCAAAAGGAATTTTGTCTGCATCTCAGTAGCAAGTAGTTCAGAAAATCCCCTAGCAAAGATTGTAATTTTCCTTGAACTTTGTAGTTTTAAGATAGCCTTTTCTAATGTATCTAGGTCTAGGTCATTAAGTGTTTTTGTAACCTCTTGATAACTCTTAAGGACGGAAATTTTGATTTCATCGGTAATTTTATTATTTTTAAGAATGGATAAGCTATCCTGTTTTTTATCTTTTATGTCGTGCTTGAAATCGGAAAAACCTGTATAGCCCTTTTTTTGTAATGTTCGGGTGATAGTAGCTGTTGAAACATTTAATAATTCACTAGCATCAGAAATGCTTAGTAACGAAATCTCTTTAAATTTGTTATTAAGGTGTGTCCAAGTATATGTTTCAGTTTCCGTCAAATGTTTATTTTTCGTCATTGTTTTTTCCTTTTAACTATGTATTTTACCTGAAAAGGCAATTATTTAAAATTGATAATTACCATTAAGGCACTTTAATAAACATAAAATACCATATTTTTATCTATTCAACTTTGATTGTTATGATTTTTATATCTCTACAATATATCGTCAATGGATGTCCTCATTGTATTTTATAAAGGAGTGATTAGAAATTGTTTACAAGATAATAAACAAATTAGAAAACACTTACATTTAATAACTGTTATTATTATTATAACAAAATTAGTTGGAAAGGAGAATATGATGTGAGTATCTATACATTAACAATGAATCCGGCTATCGATATGTTCATCAAAACAAATCAGTTTTCGAACAAGGTAGTTAATCGAACGATTTATGATGAACTGCAACCAAATGGAAAAGGTGTCAATGTTTCTTTTATCTTAAAAATGCTAAATATCCCAAATATTGCTCTTGGTTTTAGTGCTGGTTTTACTGGTCAGTATATTAAAGATGAGTTACAAGCTAAAGGGATAACAGAAGAGTTTATTGATGTCGAGGGTAGAACTAGGATTAATGTGTTCACTCAAGTCCTAGCAACATCAGAGGAATATAAGTTAGTAAATAAAGGTCCCGTAATTTCTCACACTGCTCAAGATGCTTTATTGGAAAAAATACTTTTGCTTGGTTCAGAAGATTATTTAGTTATTTCTGGGAGTCTGCCTAGGGGGGTTGATTCCAATTACCTAATTAAAATATCTGAGATTACTAACAATCAGAACGTATCACTAATATTAGATATAAGTGATCCAGTTATCTTCGATTGTCTAAAATTTAATCCTTATCTGATTAAGCCTAATGATGAAGAAATAGCACAATGGTTTGGTGTGAGTGAATTATCTGAAGATGATATTTTTGAGTATGGAAAAACGCTTCAAACTTTAGGAGCACGTAATGTACTAATTTCATTAGGTGGAAAGGGGGCAGCATTGATAACGGAAAGTGGAGAAACATTATCTTGCAATGCTCCCAAAGGGGAAGTGGTGAATACAGCCTGTGCGGGGGATACTACACTCGGCACCTATTTAGCTTCAAAAATACAGGGTCTCTCAACTGAAGCATCCTTGGTAAAGGCAGTCGCTGCTGGTTCCTCTACGGCATTTAGAAGTGGACTGACGGATTTTTCAGATGTCGATGAATTAAGTAATCAAATTATTATTAAAAAAATGGAGGTAAAGTAGATGGCTACTTATAAATTAATTGCAGCTACTGGTTGTCCAACTGGTATTGCGCATACATTCATGGCTCAAGAAGCACTTGAGCAAGCGGCAAAAGAGCGTAACGTTTCAATAAAAGTAGAAACTCACGGTCAAGTTGGTATTGAGAACGAGTTAACAGCTGAAGAAATTGCTGCAGCTGATGCAGTTATCATTGCTGCAGACAAAGATGTTCATGCAGAGAGATTCGCAGGGAAGCGAATTATTGAAGTATCTGTCGGAGAAGGAATAAAAAATGCTCAGAAATTAGTTGACGATGCATTATCAGGAAAAGGGGTTGTAAAAGCAGGAGAAACTGTTAAGCAAGAAGCTTCAACCTTAGTAAATGAGAATTTTGGTCATCAAATTTACAAACATTTGATGAACGGTGTTTCCCATATGTTACCATTTGTTGTTGCAGGAGGTGTTCTGATTGCAATTTCATTTTTATTCGGTATCTACTCATTTGACCCTAATAGCGAGCAATATAACCCATTTGCTGCCATGTTGAAGAATGATATTGGTGGTGTCGCTATGGGAATGATGGTTCCTGTTCTAGCAGCTTTCATTGCCGAATCAATAGCTAAACGACCTGGATTTGTAGCTGGTCTTGTTGCAGGTTTGATGGCGTCAAACGGAGGTTCTGGCTTCTTAGGTGGTATTGTAGGTGGTTTTGCTGCTGGTTATATTGTTTTAGCTTTGATGAAAATTTTGAAAGGACTTCCTAAATCTCTTGATGGTCTGAAAGCTATTTTCCTGTATCCATTATTCGGTGTATTTTTGACTGGTTTGTTCATGGTACTAGTTAATTCACCAATGACCTGGGTAAATGAGTCAATGATGGCTTGGCTTGCTGGATTTGAAAATGCTAATCCAGTTGTACTAGGTGTGATTATAGGTTCTATGTCAGCGTTTGACATGGGAGGACCAGTTAATAAAGCAGCTTATGTAACAGGTACTGCTCTTTTAGCACAAGGGAATACTAGTTTTATGGCGGGTGTGTCTGCTGCGTGTATCGTTCCTCCGTTAACAACATTTGTTGCAACCACTGTTTTCCGTAAATTCTATTCTGAAGAAGATCGGAATGCGGGGATTGTTAATTTGATTTTAGGTTCAACTCATATTACAGAAGGTGCGATTCCATTTGCCGCAAAAGACCCACTTCGCAATTTGCCAATTTTTATGCTCGGATCATCGATTGGTGCAGTATTAACTTATCTTTGGAATGTAAAAGTCCCAGCACCTCATGGTGGATTCCTAATCCTACCTGTTGTAACTAATGCAGGTCTATGGGTATTGGCAATCGCAATTGGTGCGATTATCTCCGGATTGCTTTTGGGATATATTCAAAAATCAAAAGCTATGAAAGTATAAGCGTTATTTAGAAGGTATAAGTATGATTGATAGTAAACTTATTCAAGTAGGAGTGTCTGCATCAAGTAAAGATATGGTTTTTGATCAGCTCTCTCATTTAGTTGTTCAACAAGGCTATGCTACGGACGTAGATGCGGTAAAAAGTGCATTAATTGCTAGGGAGGTTGAAGGAACCACGGGTATGATGGATGGATTTGCTATCCCCCATGCAAAATCTTCTGCTATTACAAAACCTGGAGTTTCGGTGCTTAAATTGAAACAAGGGATAGAATGGGAAGCTATGGATGGGAAACCTATATTTTTTGTTATAGCACTCTTTATTCCAGAAACTGAAGCCGGATCTACTCATTTACAATTCTTATCAAAAATTGCACGATTATTAATGAAAGAAGAATTCAAAACTGCTTTAGCAAATGCAGATAGTACAGATGAAATTGTTAAGTTGTTGATGGGTTATTTAGGTTATTAATTTTTATCTCCCAACATATCCTAACTGTTGGGAGATTTGTTTTAGAAAGGTTTGAAAAATGGTAAAAGATTTATCTAAATTACAAACGAAAGACGGTATTATCTCAGCTCTTGCTTTTGATCAAAGAGGTGCATTGAAAAAAATGATGGCAAAACATCAAGCAGATGAACCAACTACAGAGCAAATTGAAGCTTTGAAGACTCTTGTATCTGAAGAACTGACAAAATATTCTTCTTCAATTCTTTTGGATCCTGAGTATGGACTACCAGCATCACGCGCCAGAGATGAACAGTGTGGTTTACTCTTAGCTTATGAAAAAACTGGTTATGATACCAGCTCTACCAGTCGTTTGCCAGATTGCCTAGTAGAATGGTCTGTAAAACGACTAAAAGAAGAGGGGGCAGATGGCATTAAGTTCTTACTCTATTATGATGTTGATGGAGACCAATACGTCAATCTTCAAAAACATGCCTATATTGAACGCTTGGGTTCAGAATGTCAGGCAGAAAGTTTGCCATTCTTTTTGGAAATTTTGAGCTACGATGAGACGATTGAAGACAATACAAGTGTTGAATTTGCTAAAGTCAAACCTCGAAAAGTAAACGAGGCTATGAAAGTATTTTCGGATGAACGCTTTAAAGTGGATGTTCTCAAGGTAGAAATACCTGTGAATATGAATTTTGTAGAAGGCTACGGAACAGGGGAAGTGGTCTATTCAAAAGAAGAAGCAGCCGAATATTTCCGTCAACAAGAAGCATCAACTAACTTACCGTATATTTATCTAAGTGCAGGTGTATCTACTAAGCTCTTCCAAGATACACTAGTGTTTGCACATGAAGCAGGTGCTAAGTTTAACGGTGTTCTTTGCGGTCGTGCGACCTGGGCAGGTGTTGTGCCAGTCTACATTGAACAAGGTGAAGAAGCAGCTCGAGAATGGTTACGAACTGTTGGGCGTGAAAATATCGAGGGACTTAATGCAGTCTTGTCTCGAACTGCTAATCCTTGGGTAGTAATATAGATAGTTGTTTTCTAGTAGAAATTTTAGAACTACTTATGTGCAAAATGTTTTCGTGTGGAATTATAAAAAGGAGTCATCACTTGATGTGCTCCTATTTTTCTGCTAAATGTGTTGTAGTTTTCTTATATGTATAATGATAGATTAGTGGATTCTCTTCTAAGGTTCTTACTTCAAATATGAAGAAGTGATCGCGGTTATCTTTGGACTTCTCCTTATTCAGGACAAAGTAATTCTTAAGTGAAGTCGCCATTGTTTTGAGGATATCATCGGTCAGGAAAGTCAATGGAATATTCATATTGGAGTGGCGGTAGAAGTCACGTTCAAAATCTTGGTAGCTCTCGCTGTAATAGTCCATTTGCAGGTGATTACGCTGAAACTCAAGCTGATTCATAGAGCACCTCCTCGACAAGTTCAATACTAATAATGTCTTTCAATTTCAGATTGATGTGACCTGTTGTAGTTTTTATCAAAATGAAATCCTTATTCAGACTTGGTATTGTCCCAGTGTAGGAAACACGCTTGTTTTTTTCAATCCCTTGAATGCGCGTGTGTAACTGCCCAGCGTATACTTGACTGAGGAGTAACAATTTCTTCTCCATTGATAAATCTGACATGTACGTTACTTTGTTTGTATCATCAGATAGTGCAGATGTATGCTCAGATAGGAAAAAGCCCATCCATTTTTGCATCTTTGTATCCTGGTACTCTCTTGCTGATTGAAATGGTAAGTATGAACGGTAAATCATTTTAATTCCTCCAATCCACCCGCGGAATGACCGCCGATAAGTTTACTGCGTTCAATATTTCTGGATCCTTCAGTTAGGACGGTTCCTTTTTGTATGGCTAAAAAGCCAAACTGTTCTCTGACAACATCAATAGCTGTCTGAAGTCTGTTTTCTTTTTCAATTTGTTCTACATCATCAAATAGTGATTGTAGAGTATACAATGTAGTAGAAAGTCATGAAGCTATTATTGACCAAGACACATGGAAATTAGTCCAGTTGGAATTGGCAAGGAGGAAAGCCTACCGAGAGGAGCATCAGCTCAAGTCCTATATCATGCAAAATGACGATAACCCTTTTACAACTAAGGTGTTCTGTAAAGAATGTAGTTCAGCTTTTGGTCGAAAGAACTGGACCACCAGTCGAGGTAAGCGCAAGGTTTGGCAAGGTAACAATCGATATAGGGTCAAAGGACAGATTGGCTGTCAGAATAACCATATTGATGAAGAAACGTTAGAGAAAGCCGTAGTAATGGCTGTAGAACTATTGAGTGAGAACGTGGATCTGTTGTATGGGAAGTGGAATAAGATTCTAGAAGAAAATCGTCCGCTAGAAAAGCATTATAGTACAAAGTTGGCTGAAGTGATAAACAAGCCATCCTGGGAATTCGATTCGTATGAGATGTGTCAGGTATTGGACAGTATTACAATTTCAGAAGATGGGCAGATAAGTGTAAAATTCTTAGAGGGGACTGAGGTAGATTTGTAAGTGACTGTGGCCGAAAGGTTGCAGTTTTTGCGTGGTTTCGTGATATAATGAAATCGTTCTAAAAATACGTTATTAATGATAGTTAAATAGAGTAATAAATAGGAGGACTAAATAATGGCAAATGAACTACAGCCGCTTTCTTTACTTTTTCAAAACAGACTTTTCAGAATTCCGGACTATCAGAGAGGCTATGCTTGGCAGCAGTCACAGCTTACTGATTTTTGGGATGATTTAGTAAATCTTCAAGAAGGAAGATATCACTATACAGGTTTATTGTCTCTTAAGAATCTGAAATCTTCTGAAACAACATCGTGGGGTAGTGATCTTTGGATGGTATCAAAAGGATTCAAGTCCTTTCATATTGTTGATGGACAGCAGAGACTGACAACTTTTGTTATTCTTTTAAATGAAATCGTGGAGTATTCCAGAACATTAAAAGAGAATGGAGGTTTATCCGACCGGGATATTGTGCTGGGATATGAAACGTTGGAAGATGTAGTTGCCAAATATATTTGTCAACATAGACCGCCGAATAAGCAGATAACTACATACCTGTTCGGCTATGAGGTGGACAACCCTAGTTCTGACTATTTACAGTACAAAATTTTTAATGAGCCTTATTCCGGGACCGTTAATGAAACGTACTACACAAGAAATCTGAAGTTTGCCAAGAACTTCTTTAGAGAGAATCTGACCGCCCTCTATGAGAGCGAAGGCATGGATGGAATCAATGAATTATACCTCAAACTGACGCAGAGGCTAATGTTTAACATTCATGAAATCGATGATGATTACGATGTGTTTGTAGCATTTGAAACCATGAATAACCGTGGTAAGAAACTCACAAACCTGGAATTGTTGAAGAACCGACTAATTTACCTGACAACTCTTTATCCGGAAAGTAAGTTCGATAAGATGGATAAAGAGAATCTGCGTAAACAGATTAATGATACCTGGAAGGAAGTGTACTTCCAGCTTGGCAGAAATGAGAAGACCCCGCTCTCGGACGATGATTTTTTGAGGGCACATTGGATTGTGTATTTCGCTTACTCCAGAAGAAAAGGTGATGACTATATTCATTTCCTTTTGAACAAGTTCTCTGCCAAGAATATTTTTGAAAAGAAAACGGTGGCTGTTGCCGATGACTCCTTGACGGTTGTTAGTGATACGGACTATGATTCGGATACTGACATTGAAGAAGAATCTGGTGAAGTAGAAACTTTTGAGGTTTCCAAACTTGAACATGGAGAAATCCTTGACTATGCAAACAGTCTGAAATATATGGCAAAGTACTGGTATGATACTTTCTTCCCATTCCAGAGTGAGAACCTTTCCGATGATGAAAAGGTATGGGTGGATCGTTTGAACCGCATCGGCATTGGACATTTCAGACCTTTGATTATGGCTGTTATCAGCCGAAGAGACTTGAAACCGGAAAAGAGGATTGAACTGTATACAGCCGTTGAGAGATTTATCTTTATTTGTTTCCGTCTTGGATATTTTAATGCCACATTCAGAAGCAGTGAGTATTATCGTGCATCTCGCAGCATTTACCTCAAGGAAATGGACATTGATGATTTAATCAATGATATCAATGAAACTACGGATGCCAATATCGAATATGCACTTCCGAACTTTATAACCAAGATAGAAAAGCACTTCGATAACAAGGGCGGTTTCTATTACTGGAATTCTATCAAGTACTTCTTATATGAGTATGAGTACCAGCTTGCAAAGAAAAACAACCTGGATAAGGTGAGTTGGGAGATGTTTACAAAGACTGAAAAGGACAAAGTTTCTATTGAGCATATTCTTCCGCAGACTCCGTCAAGGTTCTATTGGCGTAATCAATTTAGACAGTTTAGCGGCGAGGAAATCGAATTATTGTCCTGCACTCTTGGAAACCTACTTCCTCTTTCACAGAGTATCAATTCAGCATTGCAGAATGATAGTTTTGAGGATAAGAAAACATCCAAGAACGGTGGCCGAAGAGGTTATCAGAATGGATCGCATTCTGAAATTGAGGTTGCCAAGGAATCTGACTGGACAGCAGACCGGATTTATCAGAGAAGCAAGAAACTTCTGGAGTTCATGGAAAACAGATGGAAGTTTAGTTTTACTTCAGAACAGATGAATAAACTCATCTATGTTACATGGGTAAATGATGGCAGGGCTGTCCCAGCCCCGCTATCAGAAGAATCGGAAAAACCTGCTGATTCATCAAACAAAGGAAAACAACCTTCTAAGCCCGTAGGCGATTTAGGGGAGCTTCAACTTAAATTTTGGTCAAGCTTTGTAGAATACTGTAAGGAAGAAGGCAGAGATACTGACATTGCTCTTCGTAAACCATTGGCACAGAATTGGTATGATATTCCTGTGAATGGTTCTGATTACCATCTTTCTTATACCGTTACACGCAGTAAGTATTTATCCTTACTGATTTATGTTCATAATAAAGAAGCGTTTGAAAGACTCGAAAGTAAGAAGAACAAGATTGAAGAAATCTTTGGAAACAAGCTTGACTGGTATTCCAGCCGTGAAGGTAGTGAGGCAAAACGCATTATCTATAAGCGTGAAGCCGATGTGTTCAATCCATCAAAGCAGGAAGAATACTTTGCCTGGATGATTGATAAATGTGATGAACTTAGCAATGCACTTGTGCAGGTCGGTGAAATGGATGAAGAACCGAAGGAAAAAGATAAGTTTTCAAAGTTGAATCAGTATCTTGAAAACTGTGGGAAAACCGAACTGACATTGACCTTTACTGATATTGAAGCCATTATTGGTTGCAACCTCTGTAAGTCAGCATACAACTATTCTGCATACTGGACTCCATCACCAACCCATACAATGCCGAATGCCATCCTAGCAGCAGGATTTAAAGTAGTATCGGTTGATTTGCTTTCTAATTCATTGTTATTGCGTAAACAATAGTAATTTTCGAAAGTTGTCTAATTTATAGAAGGTGTTGACATGAGAGTCTTGGATTTAGATATGGACTATTTTATGACTGAAATAGCAAGTACTCCATTTTCTTGTGAAGAAAGACTTGATGAAGAGTACTATGGGGATTCAGTATGGACTGAAGAGGAAGTTCGACAATTTTTAGAACAAAATTTAGGATTATAAAAAAATCACAAAATTCCAGGAAGAATTGTGACCGGTCATATTGAGGCGCTGATATTTTGGAAAGAACTTATTAATAGTAAAATGCTTTCAGATCCTTTTGACGTTGTTCATGTTGATTCTCATGCTGATTTAGGTTTGGGTGACGCATCATGGAGTTTTTTGCAAAGTGAGTTTCTTACACATACGATTGATTCAAGAAGAAAAATTAGCGAGTATGAATTTTGCAATAAAATAAAAGGAATTGGTATAGGTGATTATTTACTTTGGGCAGTTGCCTATAGAATGGTTTTAGGCTTTCAAAATGACAGATGTTTTATAGCTCATGGTCTGATGGCTAGTGTACATCCAGTTTAGTCATTATGGAAAAATGGCGAGCGTAATACAAGTATTTCGTTCCATAATATCATCTTAACAACTTGTAATTTCAATTCGTTCCATAATATAGGTAATCCCTATCAGCACATATAGAAGTAGTCGGTTTGTTAGAAAAACGCATTTAGGTTGTCCAGTTTGCGTACCTGTTTTCTGTCAAGCTGCTTCAAAGGTCCACTGGACCTTTGAACTCCCTAATACGCATCACGTTGAGTGCGAAGTATTGATGTCAAGGGTGAATAAGTAAGAGTGTAATAAGATAAGTAAATAAAGGCTTTCCGTGATTTGAGGTCTGGTTCTAAGCCGGAAGGATAATCACGGATTTTTGCTTTGAGGGAAGTTATCTAAGATTGGTGAAATGCGAAATTTGTTCTTTAGTAGATTAATTGATGTGATGAGTTGATAAGATAGTTGTCTAAATAATTGTGAGTTGACAAGATATATGTTAATTTTAAGTGACAACAAACGATGAACAAATAATAGACGAAATTATAGATTCTTATATTCAATTACCTGCTCGTGGAGACAGACAACAAAGAGAAGAGAAAACACATCAAGAGTGGAAACGAATTCTACAAAGAGAAAGCCGCAATGGGTTCAGTCAAAATTCTGTTCTTGTTCATCGTGCCATTAGAACGTCAGGGAAAGCGTATTTATCTACAAAACAGGTATTTGTTCCAACTAATTTTGTTGTATATACAATGTCAACTTACGAGGAGGCATTGTTGCTGTCTACTTGGATGACAACCATTTTTTATCAGTTGATTTGTGAAGTAACATCTAAAGACCAAGAAGGAATGAGGAAGATGGAGGTTGCTGATATTAATACCACTTTTATTCCTCAACTTGATATGATTTCTTTAAATACCCGGAATCGAATAAATGAAATAAAAGATGAAATCGTATTTCTTAATTTAAAGAATTCCGAAATTAGGCTGAAATATGATAATGATGCAAAATACTATGTTTATTTATACAAGCATTTCGCTAATATTAAGGCTGTGGTCCATACTCATAGTACTAATACGGTCGCCTGGGCACAAGCCGGACGTTCTTTACCTGTATATGGAACAACACACGCTAATACTTTTTATAGCGAAGTGCCGATTACGCGTCATCTAACAAATGAAGAAGTCACAGAATCTTACGAATGGAATACTGGCAAAGTCATTGTGGGAGCCTTTAAAAATCAAAACCTTGATCCCTCAGCTATTCCCACAGTGTTAGTCAATGGTCATGGTCCTTTTACATAGGGAACCACTACGCAAAAAGCCATCGAAAACAGCTTGGTTTTAGACGAATGTTGTCAAATGGCACAGATGACTGAATCCGTTCGTTCAAACGCAGAAAAATTACCTCAATATGTGCTCGATAAACATTATTATCGCAATCACGGTGCTAATGCGTATTATGGACAAAATTAAATCTAAAATATTAATCGTAAATAAAATACAAAAACATGAAATAACAAGTTTTTACAAACGACAACAATAGCATAATTAATAAGATGGGACTGGAAAGAAACAATCGTGTCTATCTGGTCTCATATTTATTTTAATAAATTGGTTAAACTTTTCACAAATTCATTGTAAATCCACCAGCTTTGTGATAAAATTAACTTACAAGAAAAGGAGAGTGTTTTCATGAGAGAAAAATTTTTAGCAAAAGATTATGTTAATAATGACTATAAAGATATCGTATTCAATCGTCGTTCATGCCGTCGATTTGACCCTAGTCAAAATATCAGTCGTGATGAAATCGTCGAAATGTTAGATGAAGCGACAATTACACCATCCGCATGTAACTTACAATCATGGCACTTTGTCGTCGTTGATAATGAAGAAGCTCGTAACAAAGTCAAAGCAGTCACGATGCCGTTTAACTATCCCCAATTAGAAACAGCACCAGTTACAATCTTTATATTAGGCGATACTCAATCACATAAAGTTTATCGCGAAGTTTGGACCAAAGTATATGAAGAGGGCAAAATTACCAAAGAAAAATTAGACGCCATCTTCAATTCATTTTTACCAATGTACGAGAAAGCTGATCGCGACTTTTTAATTAAAGATGCTACCTTAGACAGTTCAATGTTAGCAATGCAATTATTATTGGTTGCTAGAGCACACGGATATGAAGCGAATGCATGGGCAGGCTATAATTCAAAAGACTTAGTTGCAACTTTAAACCTTGATAATGAGCGTTTCGTGCCTGTTATGGCAATTTCAATTGGTAAACCAGGCGAAGAACCACTTGAATCAGAACGTTATGATGTGAATTCTAAAATTAACTTTCTAGCATAAAAATTGGCTCTTTGTCAAGAAGTGTTGATAGTGTATTTTTCCAGTTGCATGCAGGCTAAATTTCACAATCTATCAAGCAGTAGCTGGGAACCAAAAGGTTCCTAAGCTGCTGTTTTTGTTTCTAGTAATTTATATTCAATGAAGATGCGGTTTCGAAAATTAGAAAAGTTGCGATAGCCATAGGCTGTCCGCTTGATGACCTTGATTTTATTATTAATCCATTCCACTAATCCGTTTGAATAGTCGCAGCTCAGTGCGTTTACAATAGCTCTTTCGGATTGGCGGAATGTCTTCAAAGCTTGGTCCATCTTGGCAGAAAGCCCCCGTTGTTTCTCATGAATGAAGGACCGAAACAAATCCGGTTTCCGGTGCGTAACCGTAAAGACGATTGTTTGGTAGGCATTATAATTCAGGCGAAGACTCTCGTCCAAAGAAAGAATATATTCGATGATCCCCCGTTCCGTCACCGTTCCCTTGAAAAGTCTATGATAAAGGTATTCTGTGCCATTCAACAGTTCTTCTTTTTTCAGAATCAATTTCCAATCTCTGTTAAAGAGAGAATGGATCAACAGGTTCAAAATTAGAGACTATCAACAGGCAAACCGCCTTGTTTTTGAATATATCGAGGCTTTTTACAATACAAAGAGAATTCACGGTTACTGCTGATATATGTCACCCAATGATTTTGAATCTTTATATGAAAAAACTAAAGATAGCAGATTACAATTAGCCGGCTAATTTGAGGACTTTTTTCTCATTTTAATTTGTACTAAATCTTGACATAGGACCACTAGTATGTTAAGGTAAACAGTGAAGATGATTATAGAATTTAGAAAGGAGTCTTGTTTTGATTACTAAAAATGAGAATGGATTTGGTTGGGGGAGTCTGCTGTTGGCAGTGCTGTTCTTTATTGCCGGCTGGACCGCCCTCAACAATCCGCTGACCACTTTGATTGCTTTGGGGCTTATGTATGGGATTACTGCCATCGTACAGGGGGTTTCAGTCCTGATGTACTACTTTGAGCTGAAAAAGGTGCTGCCCGGTAATCCTTGGTACTTGATCCTGATTGGCGTATTGGACTTGCTGGTTGGCCTTTATCTGGTGTTCAATCCGGCTGTCAGTGTGACGTTCCTGCCGATGTTGTTTGTGATTTGGTTCCTCATCGACTCCATCATGAACATTTTCCTGGCCTTCCGCTTGAAGGATAGCCAGAGGAGCTGGTTCTGGGTGCGACTCACCTTGGGCATCCTGGGGGTCGTGATTGGGTTTGCCTTGGCGGGGAACTTGTTAGCCGCCATCATTTCCGTCACCTACTTGATCGCGTTTTACTTCTTCACCGGCGCCATCATCAAGCTGATTGACGCGTTTGTCTAGTTGGCTTCTTCGGCTCTTTGTCAAATAGGACTGATGGCTCAATTATGGTCCGTATCACAAGAAATAGCTTTTTCTTGTGATACGGACTTTTTTGTTATTTTATTTTGATTAACCCGTTCGTTAAGAAAATTCTGGTTCGCATATTGTCATAAGATCTGAAGCCATAAGAGACTCGTTTTAACGTGTTGATGTGGGTGTTTTTCGCTTCAATTTTTCCATTGGAATAAGGGTAAATAAGGCCATTCCGAATGCCTACTTCATGATTGTCTAGGTTTTGAATGGCATGCCGGAATTCGGGATTTATCTTGTCTGACATTGATCTAATGATATCGAAAAATAAACCAGCATCCTTCTCTCTAAAAGCGTTTGTGATGTCATGAAATACTTGATAGGCTTCTTTTAATGGTTCAGAATAGCTCAGAAGCCGATCAATGACCATGGCTTCTGTTAGATAAGGGTACTTTGGTGCTCGGAAGCTTCGCCATGTTTTATATTCCGAAATATCAATGTTTTGGCGATTTTTTATCAATCGTTTCCAATTACTTTTTATTTTTCTCCCTCGAGTAGCCTATTGACCGCCTCTTGAAATCAAACGCTTGGCTTCAAGGGCTCTGAAGCTATTAAATGCAGTATTAATATTATTATTTGAGACAACTGCTCTTCATTTACATAACTCAAAAAGACTTCCAATGGTGTCTGGTAGTTCAGTGATTTTCTGGGTATATGATTTCTTTTTGAAGCCACAGAGGGGATGAAATCCTGATTGACTTGATTGAAATCCATTTCTTTCGGTAGGCCATCTTTTCGAAGGAGACCATTTGAGTGTTCGTTTAAACCTCGTTGTGATGGTGTTCCTGGGTCTGCGAAATAAATAGCTATATCATTCGTATTACTGATATTTTCCAATTTGAGAACTCTTTACCACAATCGAAAGTAATCGATTTAAAGAGATTTTTAGGAACCGATTGAAACCAAGTATTCGTTGCTTTTTCAATATCGATTGCTTTACGACCTTCAGGTTTCAAAGCAATAATGACTTTTGAAAGGCGTTCAACGAGGGTGATGACGGCACTTTTATGATTGACACCGACAATCGTATCGCCTTCTAGATGCCCGAACTATGTTTCAAAAGAAGTATAATCCGTTTCTCGCTCAGCGATATTTCGTTTGAATGCTTGTTTTCCACGACGTTCTTGATGACAGTTTGGTTTTCGTTTCCCTTGCATAAGTAACTTACTTTGATCAAACTCACCATTTTTAAAACGACGATATAAGGTACGGACAGAACATGAAAAGGAACGAATGAACGGCATAACCGTATGCTGCGAGAATTTATCCCAAAGGGAGTCACTTTGCGTCCATTGTCCTATTCTCATTTACTGGCAGTAACCAATACGATCAACGACAGACCGAGAAAAATAATGGATTATGCAACACCTGCAGAACACCTTCAGGAAGAACTCGCAGTTTTACAAGCCGCTTAAGGTGTTTCGTTGGTTCCCTATCCTCTTGGAGTAGAAACACCAACGATTCACCAAAAAAATGGTAAGAGATGAAAACACGCCCTACCGAGAATGGCTTCAAACCGTTGGTAACACTGGATTATTGAGTAATTCGCTGTCTATAAAGGTTTTTTTAATTTTTTATGCATTTGATATTGCAATTAAGTAGTATAAAAAATAAAGCACATGGGTGAATAACCCGATGTGCTTTATTTTGACTTATTCAACATCAATTGTAATGCTGTTGTTTGGCTTTTCTTCTTTAGGAACTACAACTTTAAGTAAACCATTTTCCAGTTTTGCTTTAATACCATCTTGCTTGGCATCTTCCAAATAAATTGAACGACTCATAGAACTATAACGTCTCTCTCTGTGGATGAAATTCTTTTTCTTTGATTCACTGTTTTCATCCCTAGTAATAGAAATCATAAGTTTTCCATCGTTAAGTTCAACATTGATGTCTTTTTTATCTATACCTGGTACTTCAGCCTCAATTAGGTATTCATTGCCATTATCTTCGACATCAACTTTGAAAGTATCATGTGTGAGGGTTCTTTTAAAAGGCCAGTCATTGGAAAAATAATCATCAAGTACGTTGTAGAAGTCCTCAAAGCCAGTGTTTGTAGAGATTTCTTTGTTCTTTTTGTTAAAAGGTACTAACCCAGCCATAAATAACAACTCCTTTTCAATTTATTTTTTTGTTAGCGCTCTTCTATTGGGTGCTAACTATTATACAACACAGAATGTTCCGTTTGTCAATATATTTTTGAGAATTTTTTTAAATTTGACTTTGATATTTTTCCATAAACGAGAGTCAATCTTGGATATGTTTCCATTTACGAGCGTGGATATGTTCCTAAGTTCGAGAGTAGGTAAAAATATAACTAAAACACCGTTTTGACAGCTATCAACACCTCTCGAGCCATGTAGAACTAGTCGGTTTGTTAGAAAAACGCATTTAGGTTGTCCAGCTTGCTTACCTGTTTTCTGGCAAGCTGCTTCAAAGGTCTACTGTACCTTTGAACTCCCAAATACGCATCACGTTGAGTGCGTGGCTCTACTTGTAAAAGCCTAGAAACCCTTGAACGAATGGGATAATGAAAAGCCTTGGAGACAAGGTTTTTTAGCTTGGGGTGGGGTAGTATCAGAGTGAGTAAATTTTTGGAGTTAGTAGAAGTGATAGCTAGAAATTATCAGTTTCTATTTCCATTTACCCTGTGGGTACGTGTTTGTTTCCATTGACAAGGAGTTTGTGGGAATAGAAACGTCCCCACCTTTAAATCTTTTAGATGATTGCCCCTGAAAGTGGAGAGAAGTGGGAAATGAGTAGATGTGAAATGTGATATAATAAAAGAAAAATTATTGTATAGAATGAGAAGAGAGTATGAAATATAATGACTTCATAAAAGAAACTATAATGGATTTCAGTTCCATAGAGTTTAAGAATATCAAAGCTTTACTTATTGGAGATTATATTCAATTTTCCTTTTTGGAGGATAATCGGATTGATCAGTATATTTTTTCTGAAAAATTATGTGATTATTTAGAAAAATTGGAATTGAAGACCAAGATACCTTTTCAAAAACACTTGGTTTATTACAGTATTTTCTTAGATAACTTGGTTTCAAATAAAATTGCCAAAGCACCAAAAGGCAATTTGAAGGCCATGGCCCCCCATCTTATACCTAGAGCTAGACGGTATTATGATAAAGCTAAGCTGGCAGGAAAAAAACAATTCAATTCTGTCCATCAATTGATTGATTATTGCAGGGTTATGTTCTGTCTTTACAATTCTGCTCTCCAATCTGATGCAAAGCAATTTGAAAATTTTGATTTATCTATTGATGCTCTATCTATTGAAAAAATTATTTTCAATATGAAGCAGGAACAAGCTAAAAAATTGAATTTCCAAGTAGCAGAATTTTTCTCGAAAAATGGAATATATTCAAGTGAAGTTTTTTACCTAATCATGACAATCATCGTCTATTGTGAGTTAAAGAATAGTAAGAACCAAGGAGAGTAGCAATGTCTAATGTCATAAATATTCATAGTCTGCAGGAACTGTATCGTTTTCTCAATGAAAAAGGTGTCCTTGAGATAGTATTGAGAGGGAATAATAAACAAATCCGAGCGATTCAGAAAGTTGCGATTAATCAAGTTCAAAATAAAGAGGCTGCTCAATTGGTAAACCAGGCCTTTCAAGCAATACATAAAAATTCACAATTAACCAATAATGTGCTTCAATCGCTTCGGAATGTTACTGTTTTACAAAATCTAACCCTTGCATTGAATTGCTTGAATCTTGTCGCAACCTGTGCCGGCTTTGCAATATTATATGCAAAACTTGATAAAATGAGTGAGGAAATCGCTCAACAAATTCAACATCTCCATCAAACTATAAAACAAGGACACGATATTCAGACTGGCTATGAATTTAATAAAGTTCTTTCTTCATATACTGACATGTTGGATGCAAGAAGACGTCAAAATCCATATTCTGAAGAAAAAATGCGTGAACTAGTTGATCAACTATACAATGTTTTACAGTTATTAATTGCTGTTTTTAAGAAGGAAATTGCAACAGATAAAAGTTCAATCATCTTGTCAATTTTCTCGCTTCTTTCTATGTTAACCATGTCATTACGTTTTTATGATGAGCTCTACTATTTTAATAATAAGGCAAAATTAAACAGTGGAAGTGTATGGCATTCTGCTCATGATAGATGGATGGGTGTATATCATGTGTTGCAATCAGGTTGGTTTTTGGAAAGATTACAAGACTATGCATTTTTGGAGTCCGATATGACAACAGTTGAAATGGATATCTACTGTGCAGAATTAATGGAAGAAGTTTCCTCGCAGAAAGAAGTGGTTGAAGATAATCAAGCACTCATTCTTGCTTTGGATGATCAACAAACTTTTCAAACAATAAATCAAGTCAATACAGATGGCTTAAAAGAAGGAATTGCATCGATTATAGAAGAAACACTACATCAAGATTCGGATGCCTCGTGTCAAGCCTATCAAGTCATTATGGATCAGGTTGCTTTACTCTAAGATTGAGGAATTATGATGGATTTAGAAATCAAAAATGCTCTGGATAGGTTGTTGATTGCATGTGAAAAAGTTGAAAGCAAACAGTTAGCAATATCTTTGCCAGTTAAGTTGAAGCAATTGGTTCTTCAAGAAGTCCTTATTTTTATTAAGAGAATATCATTGACTGATGTCATAGAGCGAATCAATCTTTTTGTTAACACTTATCTTTCGGGGATTCAAGTTGAAGTTTCTGAGGTCAATAAATTAGAAAAAATTCCTTCAACTTTCAAACTTCTATGTCAAATAGATCAAACAAATGAGGATAGTGAAGGAATTATACTTTCTGATCTCTATCTTAAAACAATCACGTCAATTGGAAGACACTACACACTAAGTAAGGATCATAAAAAATTGACGGATATTCAAGGTTTTGTTGATCATGTGAAATGCTTACAACAATATATGACGACTGGTCTGATTTCGGATTTAGGAGAGGCAGCTGTTGCTGAGAAATTGTTGGTCGTCAACAAAAGAGAACAAGAGGTTGGATCAGAAGAAACTTCTTATTCTGTAACTGTTGAAACTATCGAGGAAGCGTTAGACCAAATAGACCAGTTGATTGGACTAGATGCCGTAAAAAAAGAGGTTCATAATTTAACAAACTTACTACGTCTCAATAAAATGAGACAAGAACGGGGATTCAAAACCCTAAAAACCTCCAATCATTTGGTGTTCCTGGGAAATCCAGGAACTGGAAAAACGACCGTTGCTAGATTCATTGCTAAGATTTACAAGTCTTTGGGGATTTTATCAGAAGGGCAGTTGATTGAAGTAGATCGGGCTGACTTAGTAGCTGGTTATGTTGGGCAAACTGCAATCAAGACGCGAGAGGTAATTGACAAGGCACTGGGTGGAATCTTATTTATTGATGAGGCCTATACATTGGCTAAAGGTGGGACAGATTTTGGACAAGAAGCGATTGATACAATTTTAAAAGCCATGGAAGATAAGCGCGATGATTTTGTAGTTATCGTTGCAGGATATTCTGATCCAATGAATGATTTCCTAGAATCAAATCCTGGTTTAAGGTCGCGTTTCAATAAGTTGATACATTTTCCCGATTACACTGCTGAAGAATTATTGGAAATTTTTAACTCATATTGCCAGACAAATGAGATGCGAATTTCATCCGATGCAAGCCTTATTTTAAAACATTATTTACAAGAGATTTGTGATAAGAAACCGCTAAATTTTGCAAATGGCCGAGCAGTTCGAAATATTTTTGAAACTTCATTGTCCCTTCAAGCTAATCGTCTTGCACAGAAAGAGCAGATTAATGATGATGAATTGATGCTAATTAAAGCAGAAGACTTGTCTTTCACTCAGTAAGATATGTGACATGCAAAGAAAAACGGAGTCATCTTTTGATGAACTACTATTTTTGTACTAAATATGTTGTAGTTTTCATATACGAATAGCGATAGATTAGTGGATTCTCATCTAAGGTGTGAAAAGGCAACACTTTTCTGTACAAAATTTATAAAGTGTTTTTGTTAAACGATTGCTCTTTTAGTCATGGGTATTTGGTAATGAAGTGTGCTGTGGATGCGATGGTGATTCCACCAGTGGACATAATCCTTAGTTTTAAGGGTTAATTCTTCCAAAGAGC